>CALCEG010000130.1 GCA_937900435.1 uncultured Alphaproteobacteria bacterium | reverse complement strand
ATATGAGCTATCCATTGCAGGGATATATCTTTCCGCAGAAACGTTTATTAACCCCAGCGAATCTATGACCGACACCCGACAACCTTTGACAAAATATTTCATAGCAGACTTTCCTAAAACTTCGTCAACCGTTAACTGCACGCGAGAGTAATTCTTGACATGACATCCAGGGCACGCGTACTGTTTAGAATCTGATTCTTTTACATTTTCATACCCTTTTAATGTACCTTTGGCGTACATATTGGCAACATATTGTTGTGCGATGGGTGGTTGACACGCTGTCAATCCTAAGACAACGAATAGAAACATTACTTTTTTCATAAACATCTCCTTTCTTACGTCTGTATAGATTTTAACAAGTGCCATTTGGCAAATCAATACCATTTTTCTGCGTTATCGCTTACAAAGCAATACATATCATACATCAGTTTCAAGGCAGACTTAATTTTATTCTTATCTGGTGTTGATTTATTAAACGTTCCAGATAATTTTGTGCTTCATTTGCCCCCCCTGCAAAAATTAAACGACCGGCAAGCGGTCGTTGAATTTCTGGTGGGGACACAGGGACTCGAACCCTGGACCCAATGATTAAAAGTCATTTGCTCTACCAACTGAGCTATGTCCCCAAAACTGGAACCTGAAGCAAAGAATTAAATTCTTTTTCAAGGTTCGGGGGCAATTTTGACATATAAAAAAACAAAAATCAAGCAAAAATAACAAAATTTAACATTTTTTATTTTTTTGGCATTTCGCTGGTTGCAGACATATGTTGTTGCAGGTTCAGGGCCGCAACACTGTCGGAATCTAACCAATCCAATATATGCGCCATTATTTCTTCGATATATTTTGCAGACATCCGCTTGTTATGACGGAATTTATTTTCATTTATCAGACGCGTCAGTTCGCGCGACAAGGCCGTTAATATCTGTTGCACTTCAGGGGCAATGGCATCGCTGTGCGCGTTATGGTACAACAGCACATCTAAATCATTATGATATACATGTAATTCTTGTTTGATTTTTGGCGTTATTTTTAGTCGTCTTGCGATTTCCGGCGCACGCCAGATTAACATTCTGTTTAAATTTTCGGCATTAAGTTTTGTTCGAACCCCCAGCATTTCACGCAACATTAAAATAATATTTAACATCAATATATTCAGGCGGTCTGATATAGAATCTGCAAGGTTTCGTTTCATCTGGCGCGCAACACGCGAATTAGTGTAATCGTACAATAAAAACACCAGTGGAATTGACAACAAAGACGCAGATACGTTTATTATCAAATCACGCAAATTCGCAGTTGGTGCGTTGTCTATGGCACCAGTGTACAGAATAACGCCACCGGTAATAGACATCAAATATGGCAAAGACTTTAAAAAAATTATGCGCAGAGTTTTTCTCATACGCACATTTTATACTTTATTTTTCCACAACCGAACAAGAACGTTTACCTAGACTGTATCGTCTGCCAATGGGCATTTTTTATACAGCGACATTATTGCCCACACAAAAACAACCAGCATTAATATGCCTTGAATCATTATACTGTATCGCCAACTGCCCAGACTGCCGCCCAGCCCAATTATTCCGCAGACCGCCATATATATTATATACATCAATGTTGTGTATAACGACAGAACTACCGAGCGGTGGCGTGATGGTATCATATGCTGAAATTGTGCGTACAGCAAAGTATAGACCCCGTAAAACAGCATATATGCCGCCCCCAGCGCCCATAACCACCACACAGAATAAAACACAGAAAACACTAAATACCCGATGCCAACCGCGCCAATTAGACAACACAAAACCAAATCTGGGATTTTTTTGAATTTATACGCAAAACGTTGCCCCAACGTTGCGCACCCCAGCAACAAAAAAGGCAACAGGCCGACATATTCTGTCTGAATCCCGATTTGCAAGGCAATCGGACTTAAAAAATCGTCCAAGAACGGCACGTTTACAACCAACAACGTCAACAACATAATTGACATCAGACATGGGGTCTGGCGGCAAATTTTAAAACCAGTCTTGATTGTTTCTGATAAACTTGTTTTGGCGTTTCGGCGTAATGTCGCAGGATTCGTGTGATACGGGACAATCAGCAGGCATATTATCGAAATCAATATCGCAACCACAGATGCCCATGTGACCCAATCATAGCCCATAAACATCAACAGCGAACCAAACGCGGACAACGCAGTACCGATTGATTCATAGGTGGATTTTCGCCCCAGAATCTTAGGGTAATCGCGCCTTGCGCCGTATGCGCGAACAGAATCATATACCAATCCTTCGAATGCGACACTGCGAAAGCCAGCCTGGGCACCCCACAGAAACATACCGATAACAAAACCGACATAATTCGGCATAGCCAACCATAACAAGATTGCAAAAGCCTTGAAAAACTGGCCAAAAATCATTGACCAACGCTGCCCAAACCTGTGTGTCAGCATTGTTATCGGCGCCTGGGCAACAATAGTTCCAATCGCAGAAATAATAAACATTGTTGACAGTTGCAGGTCGTTTAATCCGTTTTCTTGCATAAATATAGCATAGACCGGTGTCAGCAATAAAAATTTATTAAAAAACGCAAATCCGTACAGCGAAAATAGCAATCGTTTCATAAAAAGTATCCTTTCGTGGGCATATATAAGCAATTTTTCAACAAAAAGTACAGAAAATATTGAATTTTTCAAAAAAAACACTATAATTAATTGATAAGCAAAAAGGTGTGATTATGGCGTTTTATACCGAAAAATTTATTATTGATTTAGCAAAGCAGTTAAACCTGAATAATATGGACGATGCTACACGCGCCAGATTAAAGGATTTGAAAAAAAAGGGTGTCGCCACAAAAAAACAGAATGGTTGGGACCCTAGTGCTAACCCACCAAAAATAGATGCAAATGATGGTACGAATTATACATATAGTAGCGCCACTGTTGCAACAGGACCAGCACCTGAACATACAGATTTAGAAGATCTGTACAAAAAGCTGGTTGTCATTATGCGCGACCTGGCCGCGGATAAAGAGTTAAGTTCCGAAAACCCAGTAAAAGATTTTCTTGCTGAATTTTATGTTACCGGTAAGGCAGTAGAACCGTTTAAGATAAAACTGCTTGGAGTTTTAGGATTACCAAGTACACCACCAAGTACACCAGACAAAGATATTGCGAATTATATCAGAAAGAATCTGGGGGGGCTTGAAAGTTTCTTTTCCAAAACAGAAGGTATGAAAGAAAAAGACCTGCTGTATTTGGCAGATAAATTGGAACACAAAACTTATATCACAGATGCAAAGGCGGTAAAAAAATTAAATTCTTTTTTAGAAAACTTTAAAATCATAATACTATGAAACTAATCAAACTATTTGCTGTACTGGCTTCTGTAGCAGTGTCAGTGGCATCATGCGAGCAGCTTCCTGGCGGAGGTTCATCAGACAATGGTGATGAAACAGGAACTGAAAACAATTCTGGAACAGGCGATTCTTCGGAATCTGAAGACCCTTCTGGATCTGTAGATCCGTCTGAACTTCGTCAAGTTATGTCCATTGAGATGACATATGTAGACAACCGCGAGCTGGACGGATATGATTATGAGGATGAATCGTACCTTCAGAGTTTTACATATGATGCAGAAGGAAGGTGTACTAATATCGGGATTGATTTTACAGATGCCGAAGAGACTGATCTTAATTGCGCTATAACATATCAGGCAAATAAGATAAAGCTGGACATTATCGGTTATCATTCTCCGCTATCGTATGAAATCGAGATGGAGAACGGAAGAGCAAAGTCATGGAGTTATGCTGAAGACCGCTCAATGACATTTGATTACAATGCAGGTGGCTATCTTTCAAGAATCGTTGAGTGGTGTCCTG
>CALCEG010000129.1 GCA_937900435.1 uncultured Alphaproteobacteria bacterium | reverse complement strand
GTTTCTTTGCCACAATACCATTAACAGACACCAAACCTGCCTCTATCGCCGCCACCGCTTTGGCACGACTGGGGTATAAATTACGTTTAACTAATTCCTGATCTAATCTCATAACGACAATTATACCCCAGAAACATCGATTTTTCAACCCGTTATAATTATTGACATACGGCTTTTTTTAAACCACAATAACTATACCCAACAACCAAAGGATAAAAAATGTCCCAAAAACGCGAAAATAAAATCAATAAAGTAATCTGCAGATGCGCCAAAAGAAAATGCGTATTGTCTTATTGCACATACCCAGACATAGAATGCGTCACTTTCCTTCCAACAATTAATAACGAAGTCCTCACAAAATACTACGACCCAAAAGGCGGTATAAAAAAAATACCAAAACTATACACAAAACAACAGGCAATAAACTTAGCATATCAAACCGTAAAGTTATGCCAAAATTTTGACAAAACAAGATAACAGGACGCTATGTAAAGCAGCGGCATTTTATGCCGCTGTTTTTTTACAAAACAACGACACAAATAAATAACTTTAAACAAACAATTAACACCAAACAATTCACAACTCACTACAACAGCAAAAAAACACGCTTTACCCACAAAAAACCAGCAAAAACCCCAGAAATCCGCCATTTTTTACTTTTTCCCAATCCAGAGCAGGGTACCACAGCCCACCTACATCAAACTAAAAGCAATATTATGTATACTTTACACAAATAAACTCAATCACAAAACTCTTCTCAAAACAAAGAATTATCGCAAAAATATTAATAATTTACTTTAACAAACCACCCAACACAAAAAACACACCTCACACACAAAAAACTCTAAAAAAACCCAGAAATCCGCCATTTTTACTTTTTTTCAACTTAGAGCAGGGTACCGCACCCCATCTACACCCAAACAAAAAAACTATAATACGCACAACAAAAGCGCAAACCGCAATACACAAAAATAAACACATAAAAACAAAACGTTAACACCAAACAAATAACAAATCAATACAACACCAATAACGCTTATACGAACATTTACACAGACGCACACAAAACAATCATTATAATATATATTTGTAAACCATATTTATATTACGCATCACAAACTATCTTCACGATACTTTATATTATAACAAAATGTTTATACCATACCACACGCTTACAACATAAACCATAAAAACACACAATCCCTATATTATGTATAATCCTTATATTATGTATACGCTTACAACATAAGCTATACATAATATACCTTATGCGCCTTTATTGTATTATGCCCTTGTATTAACAAAACGGCACCCTAAGATGCCGTTTTGTTTCTTTTGCAGCGCACAACTTGTTAGTGCTTTGCAATACCTTTTATCTTCTTAACAGATTCTGTTGCAACACTTGTTGCGACCTTTTTCAAACCCTTTAAAGACTTTTTTAACTCACTGTCTTCAACCGCTGCGGTTTCAACTGGTTCTACATCCGAACAACAAAACGGACACTTTGTTGCCGCATTACTAATAGTAGACGTACAATATGGGCACGCATGAGTATTCGCAGGCTTTTTATCGCGCACTTTATTAAGCGTACGCACAAACAAAAATATCGCGAACATAGTAATAAAGAAACTAACCACAGAATTACAGAACAAGCCCAAATTAAGTGTTGTGGCCCCTGCTTCCTGTGCTTGGGCAATCGTTTCATATACTGCGCCTGGTTGTCCACCCCCCAGAACAATAAACCACTGTGAAAAGTCAACCCCACCAATCAACAATCCAATCGGTGGCATAATAACATCTTTTACCAACGAATTAACAACACCGGTCATAACACTACCAACAATGATACCAACCGCCATATCGACCGCATTACCACGTTGAACAAATGCACTAAACTCTTTTAACAATTTTAATTTTTTTGCCATTTTTTTACTCCTCTTTATTAGAATATTCTTCAATCGCCGTCAACACCTTTGACAAAGTTTTTCGCAAACTTTCATCATGCGTTTCAACAGTTATATCTGCCAACGCGTATGTTTTATAGCGTTCTTCTATTAACTGCGACAAGATTTTACGACTGTCTGTATTTAACAGTTGCGGTCGCGTATCGCGTCGCCCTGTTCTGCGCACCAGTAAATCTAAATCTGCGCGCAACCACACAGACAACGCCCTGTCCAGTACCATTTTACGAACCGACGGGGTGATAAAAGCCCCCTCGCCCGTTGAAATAACCTTTAGCGCAGGCGGCGTATCCAACAAGCGTTCAATTACGCGCTGTTCAACACGTCGAAATTCCTCTTCACCATACATTGAAAATATATCAACAACGCTGCACCCTGCCGCCAATTCTATTTCCTTGTCAGAATCAACAAAGGGTATACCCAACCTGCGTGCCAAAGCCCGACCGACACTTGTCTTCCCTGCCCCCATTAATCCAACCATAACCACAGGCCTGTCTATAAAATCTTCATTTTTATCATTCATAACAAGAATAATCTTATCAAATTTTTGTTTTTAAACAATAAAAAATATAAATTAATTAAGAATTTTATGCTATAATACAGACATAAAAACAAAGGCTCAACGAATGAAAAGACTTATATTTTTCTATGCATTAGTTGCACTGTATTCTGGCACACTAACCGCATCGCCATCAGATTTTGCAACCCAACACGCAATCAGCGCAACCAGTATCGCCACATTGCAACAAACAATCACACATAATATATTTTCTGCTTTTGCGCACCCCGCACCACACACTATTCATACGCAACCAGCCACATCGTCCCTGCCCCAGATATACGGCACAATGCCAACGTATGGCGAATACAATGACGATGGCGTAATTGGACGCAATGGCGGCGACACACGCGCCCCACTGTCGAACATATGGATTGATTGGCAATACACATTTGATGACATTACCCCTGACAACTTTGAACGATTCGATTTACGACACAATTTGGTCACGTTGGGCATATCTGCTCATCAAAAGAAAACCACATACGGTCATTACAACTGGAATTTTTACGGTGGTTATGTAAACGGCTCTTTAGACAACAACGATATCAACACAGATGAACATGGTGGTTTTATTGGGCTGCATAACAATCTAAGCACGCGCAACATTATCATAAACAGTATGATTAATGCCGGCTCTATCAAGAACACAACGGTATACTCATCTTTATCTGACGACCACATCAACATATGGTTTGGCGCGGCCGCCAATATCGCGTACAAATTTTCTGTTAATGACTTGTTTACAATCTATCCTAATATAAGCATTGGATACACCTGGGTCAAGAATCAAACAACAAAATCTGTTTATGGTGATGATTTGCAGAATCAGACCTTTGGATTTATTACTGCAACCCCTGCCCTAAACATTGGGACACATATTAGCAACAACTGGTTTGGAACGCTGTTTGTAAAGCACACACTGCTATCAAACACAGCTGATCATATAACAATTAACGATACAGACCTTACGATTCCGACCCTTAATAATTATACCGAATACGGATTAAGCATTGAAAAGCACCTAACATCATTTGACTTCAAGATTAATTTCAGTCGTCGCGATGGTGGTATCGAAGGCTGGACTGGTGGTATTAATATCAAATATATGTTTTAAAAAAATCCCACAATTGTGGGATTTTTTTGTTATTCCATATTTGCCAATTGCTCCAGCTGGTCTGCTGCAATCAATGCGTCAATCATTTCGTCTAAACCTGCGCCACCTGCCAGAATATCATCCAATTTATACAACGTCAGTTTAATACGATGGTCTGTAACACGTTGTTCCGGGAAATTATAGGTTCTAATTTTTTCACTTCTGTCGCCCGAACCAACCATAGACTTGCGTGACGCATTGCTGGCATTTTCTTGTTCGCTGCGCTGTTTTTCATAAAGTTTAGAACGCAACACCGCCATCGCTGCAGCCTTGTTTTGAAATTGACTACGTTCATTTTGACAAGTAACAACAATACCTGTTGGAAAGTGCGTAATGCGTATCGCACTATCTGTTTTATTAACGTGCTGACCACCTGCCCCAGATGCACGAAAGACATCAATTCGAATATCTTTATCTTCGATAACCACATCGATTTCTTTTGCCTCTGGCATAACTGCAACAGATGCTGCGCTGGTATGAATACGACCGCCTGCTTCGGTTTCTGGAACACGTTGCACGCGATGAATTCCCGATTCAAATTTCATACGACCGTATGCGCCTGCACCATCAACTTTAAAGACAATTTCTTTATACCCACGCAATGACGTAGCGTTTTCTTCGATAACCTCTACTTTCCAGCCTTGACGCAATGCATAAGATTTATATTGATTATACAAATCACCTGCGAACAACGCAGATTCTTCGCCACCAACACCTGCACGAATTTCCATAATAACACTGTTATCATCCGCATCATCGCGCGGCAACAATGCAATTTGCAGTCTTTTTTCTATATCTGGCAATGCGTGATTCAGTTCATTTAATTGTTCCAATGCGATTTCGCGCAACTCAGAATCTGCCTGCATTTCACGCGCATCTGCAATACCAGAAACGGTTTGAAAATATTCGTTAATCAGCGGCAATATTTCTGATAATCTTGAATATTCCTTGGAAAGCTTGGTCAATTCATCACCCGAAACAGCCCCAGAATTCATCTGAGTTTCGATATCAACAGCGCGTGATTGAATGTCTTTTAACTTCTGTTCAATAATCATAATTATTCACCTTGTACTATTTTAATTACATCCACAATCGACAAAGTCTTTTGTTCACCACTGGTCATATTTTTTAATGCAACCATTTGTTTTTGTGCTTCTTCTTCGCCGATAATCGCACTATATTTCGCCTTGATTTTATCTGCATATTCGATTTGATTTTTGAATTTTTTATCAGCATCTAAATACGCAACCGCTGCGACACCTGCGTCACGCAACGCATTTAACACAGACACCGCATATGCCAGGTTTTCGCGTCCCATACACAATACAGAAACATCAACAGACGTTTCAAATCGCGTCAAATCAATCGCCCCTGATTCCATCAGCGCAACAAAGATTCTTGAAAAACCAATCGCAGCCCCAACGCCAATTATTTTGGTCTTGCTAAATTTCCCGGCCAAGTCCGCATAGCGCCCCCCACCTGCCGCAGTACCCAATTCTGGATGATTTAACAGTTTAAATTCAAACACCAACCCAGTGTAATATGCCAAACCACGCGCAATAGACAAATCTATTTCTGCATTTTTCACCCCGAACTCACCCAAGGTTTTCATAAAATCATTTAATTCTGCAATCGCCGCATCTAGTTTTTCTGACTTGTTCACAAACCCAGAAACCCCATCTGTAAAGACCGACTTTATTTGATTTTCTTGTTCTGGATTATTAAGTGTATCACGCAACCCCAACGAAAACTCTTCATCGCCCATTGCATCTTTTTTATCAATCAGAACGAACACATCTTTCTTTTGTTTATCGTTCAATTCCAACCAATCAAACACAGCGTCCCAAAACGAGCGCGACCCAATACGCACTGCGTTTTCACCAATAAATTCCGATACAGAATTTAAAGTACGCTGAATCACAGAAATAATTTCTGCATCATAATTCACAGACAATGAATTAACCCCCATTATATCCATATCCATCTGGTAAAATTCACGATATCTGCCACGTTGCGCACGTTCCCCACGATAACGTTTTGAAAATTGCGATGCACGAAAAGGAAAAACTAAATCGTTCAAGTGCCCTGCAACATATCGCGACAAGCCAACTGTTCCATCATAACGCAATCCCATCTTAGTATCGCCTTTCTGAAACAAGAACATTTGCGTTTCGATTTCATCCCAATTATCTTTGTCTGTTAAAACTTCTGCACGTTCAATCGCCGGCAAATCCAGCTGATTAAATCCGGCTGTTTTTAAAACATTTAACATACGCGCCGCACAAAAATCAAAGCATCTTTGTTGCGCTGGTAATAATTCTATAAAACCCGACAACGGTTTTGTTGGTTTTAAATCCATTTTATATATTCCTATGGTTTCTATTTTATATTCAGAATTTTTTTGACACACAATGTCAACATTATATCACAAAATAAATATGTACGCTAATACCCACCCAACAGGGTGTGATGCAAATTTAAAAAGATAATTTTTTGATTTTTCATACTTTGAATTCTATAGCAAAAATTCGATTTTTCAAGTAAAAATAATTAAAAATACTGATGTAACGTTGCACCATTTTGCGCCAACCAACGTTTTTGTCTTTCTATGCCACCGCCATACAGTTCGCGTACAGTCGCCCAAAACTCAGACGAATGATTCATATGTTTTGTATGTGCCAGTTCGTGCATAACAACATATCGCATTACATCGTATGGCGCAAACGCCAAACGCCACGAAAAAGACATTGTACCTGATGTTGAACAACTGCCCCAACGCGAAACAGTATCACGCAACGCGATTCTGCGTGGCAAGAATTCATGCGGCACATCACGCATAACATCTTTTACTTCGCGCAAAAATTCGTTTTTCACAAAGTCGCGCACACGCCGTTGAAACATATCAAACGCACCGCCAACGAACAGAATTGCACCATCATCGCTTAATTTATTTGAACGCAAATTTGGATTATGTTGCAAAATTATTTTTCGCCCCAAGAAGCATATTTCATCGCCATCTTGCAACAATATTTTACAAGGCATCTTTTGAAAAATATCGTTTATCCATCCCTGTTTTGATTCCAAGAATCGTATTGCCGCCCTGTCCGACACCAACCAAGGCTTTGACATACAAATCACACGTTTTGGGAATACTTTTGGTCGCAACGTGATATTACGCACGCCACGCCTTGCGGTGATTTCAACAGGAACTTCTTCGCCAGACAACAAAACAAACACATAATCAGACATTAAAACTTACTTCATTTTATTTTTTATATCTGCTGCGATTATGTCCGCATCAAACCCATATTTTTCATACACCTCATCCCCTGCCCCAGATGTACCGAAACCATCGATTCCAACAACAGCATCTGCGAATTCAAACCAAGGTGCGGTGGCAGCAGCTTCAATTGCGATAACAAAGCCTGCCAGCATTTTCTTTTTATATTCTGCATCTTGATTTCTAAAATCCGACACAGACAGCACAGAAACGACCTGAACCGCATTTCCTAATTTTTTTGCCACATCGATTGCCAGTGGTACTTCGCTGCCTGTCGCCAATACAGTCACACGCACACGCGCAGATTCAGACGGATAAATCACATACGCCCCACGCGACAATTCTGCCCCCAACGGCGTTGAAACCAAGCGTATTTGTTGACGCGACAAAACGATACAAGACGGCTTTGATTTTTCCAACAATGCACGCCGCCACGCATACATAACCTCTATTCCATTACATGGCCGAAAGACATTTAAATTTGGGATTAATCGCAACGAAGGCAACTGTTCAATCGGCTGATGCGTTGGTCCATCTTCGCCAACTGCGACACTGTCGTGTGTCAAGACATAAACCACCGGCAATCCCGACAGTGCTGCCAATCTGATACTTGGTCGCATATAATCGCTAAACACCAAGAAAGTCGAACCATACACACGCAGCCCCATCGTTGACATACCATTCATAATTGCGGCCATTGCGTGTTCGCGCACACCAAAGTTAATATAATTCCCGTTAAAATTATTTGGCGCGATATTGCATGAATTTGCGACACGCGCATTTGTACTGCCGCCTAAATCAGCACTGCCCCCGATAATTTTTGCACCAGCTTGCAACAATTCATTTAAATAAATTCCTGACAATTCGCGCGTTGACATTGCGTTCCCAACGGGTTGCATTGTAACGTGTGGCAAAGAAAATTTTTCTTTTGGCGCGGTTATCGGAATTTGTTTTTGCACAAAATCGCGCCATAAATCATCACCGCGCGGGGCAAAAAATTTTTCAATCAAGTCCAACAATTCCGAATCGGTTAACGCCAGTCCATGCGCCTTGCTTGTATTTTCTAATTTACTGCCCAGGCCCAACAATGTCTTGCATTGTACAAAGACCGGCTTTTTTGATTTTTTTGCAGAATTTAATGCACGCGCAACCTGACCACAGTCATTTCCATCTGTGCTTAACACGTCCCAACCTGCCGCCAACATACGTTCTGGGACATTAATATCTGTTTGCGCTGTGCCATCAATACTTAACCCATTATCGTCCCACATCAGCACCAGATTATTTAACTTGTATCGTCCTGCAAATGCGATTGCTTCTTGTGCGACCCCCTCCATCAAATCGCCATCAGAACACAAGCAATACACACGCGCATCATCCGCATTAATTTTTGCTGCCAACGCCATACCAACAGCGTTTGCGATTCCTTGTCCCAATGGCCCTGTTGTAACATCCACGCCATCGATACCGCGTTCTGGATGTCCTGGCAGTCCACCCAGTTTACGAAACCGTTTCAAGTTTCCGACATTATACCCAGCCAACTTCAACACAGAATACAACAGCGCACTGCCATGTCCAGCAGACATAACAAACCTGTCGCGCCCCCGTTGTAAAAAGTTTGCGAACACAGTTGTAATAACATCAGCCGCACCCAGCACGACCCCCAGATGCCCACTGCGTGCAGTGCGCAACATTTCCAATGCCAACACCCGTACGGCATTCGACATATTTTTTAAATCTTTGGAATTATAACTCATGTGTGATATTATATCATAAAAAGGACACATATAAAATGCTAAAAATTTGGACTGATGGCAGCTGTTTAGGCAATCCAGGCCCAGGCGGATGGGGCTTTGTTGCGACCGACGGAACGAACATTGCCGAACGCAGTGGCGGTGAAAAAAACACTACAAACAATCGGATGGAACTGATGGCGGTCATACGTGCACTGAACGCTGCCAAGAATCATA
>CALCEG010000128.1 GCA_937900435.1 uncultured Alphaproteobacteria bacterium | reverse complement strand
AATAGCCTAAATTAAAGATAACAAAGTCTACTTTTTCATTAATGTAATTAGCCATGGTATCTTTCCATGTGTAACCACTTCCCCATTTTTGAACAGCATAGTCAGTTAAAACGCTCTGATACTGAGTTGTAAATGGTGGACGGTCAAATTCCATATACTCGTCCCCACCAATGTGGAAATCTGTACATCCTTTAAATAATTCCATGTATTCATCATATAATGTACGAATATATGCAATCGCACCCAGACAGCCGTATGCCGAAAACCTGCGAAGACCTGAATATCACAAGCGCGGATTATTACATGTTGAAAGCAGCCCTGAAAAGGAACGGTTGGATTGAATCCGCCGTGGAAAATGTACAGGCATATTAAAAGGATTGACGATGACAGAAAAAGAATTATTGGATAACTGGAAATCAGAATCAGATGCGGCGAATGACTGCATAATTGAAATACTGGAATCATATATGGAATTTATAACACTGGCGCGGTTTGCTGTATTGGCGGCATCCAACCCCGACCTGGATAGTTTAGGCAGAAAACGCGTATGGCGAAAGTTCAAAGATATGGCAGACCAACGCCGTACCCATTGGGAATCCATACTGGAACACGCAAAGCAAGCAAAGGAAAAAGCAAATGAATAGAGAAGAACAAGATATGTATATCTATGCCCTGCGTTATTGTTTAACACGCTTGTCATATGCCCCTGCGGTTTGTGCAGACGAAATAATACGCAAGATAGACCAGTTATCGGGCAGGGTGTTGCAAGTAATGATACAGGACATAGGTTATCATTTAGACCCCATAGAAGATAAACCCGAACATAAACACATTTATGATACTTGGACGAACTTGGCGAATAAATTACAAAACCAACTGAATAAAAAACAAGCAGAACATAAGGAATAATGAAATGAAAAAACAAATAAATTAAAAGAAATCGAACAAGGTGGTAACTAAAATGAAAGTAAGAATACCAAAATACATAATTGATAATGTTATTGACTCAATAGATATTGCGTGTAATTGGGTTGTGGTTATATACGTTCTGATATTTGCAAGTGTATTAATCACAGAAAAACGCATCGTTGATCTGAAACCGATTTATGACATTATTGCACTGGTCGGATTGGCAGGGGTTATATTTATCCCCAGCAAACAACAAAGAGAACATAAGGAATAATAAAATGAAAGCAATAATACTGGGGATTAAGGATTATATTAAAGATTGTTGGCACGATTGGTTGCTAAAACGCATAAGAAAACACTATTCCTTGATTGAGGTAAAAGATAAACCACGTGGCGATTGGTATCCTTTGCACGAATGGAAAGAGGGTAACGTCTGGCATTATATCAGACAACGCCGAATCGCAAAGACAATTAAAAACCGCCGTTGCGCTGGTTAATATACGCCCGCCCGTTATCGGTGCGGGTTATTTGGCATTGGTTTTGTAATATAATCGGGTTGAAAATATTAAACAAGGGAGCGGAATTATGCAAATAAGTGAATATGTAACACTGGGCCATCCAGACAAGGTTGCTGATTATATCAGCGAATACATACTTGATAGGTTGCTAGAACAGGATAAAAATACGCGATATGCGCTGGAAGTGCAGATAAAAGATAATCATGTATCGTTGGCGGGCGAAATTACAACCAGTGCGACCCATATTGATTGTCACGCATGGACACGTCAGGCGATTGAATCAATCGGTTACACGGCCCAATATTGCGATAAATGG
>CALCEG010000127.1 GCA_937900435.1 uncultured Alphaproteobacteria bacterium | reverse complement strand
GTTTATCTGGGGGTTGTAGATTACAATCCTGTATCTGTGTGTGGCGTTTTGGTTATGGACCCTGTGTTATTTGGTACCGTTTGTGGGGCGTTGATATTTATTTTGACATCAAAGTTTTACCAATGGTTGAAAAAGAAAAATGGTGGACACGCACATTTCCCATTTGAAAAAGTCGTTTTGCCGGTTGCTGTGCTGGCGCTGGTAAGCTGGTTGTTTAATTCTTGTTTTTAAATCAAAGGGTGTATTAAATGAAAAAAATAGAATCTGTTCAGGAATTTGTTGAAAAATTAGATGCGGCAAAAAAAGTTAATCCAAAAGATTTGTCCAGCGACCAAGACCTGACGGTCGCGATTATGAATCTGATATCAATCGAAGAACATTTGATGTTTTCGGGCGCAAAAACAGGTAAACACGAATTTTATGACCTGATTAACGAAGTGCGTGAAATGCGTAAAAATGCAATGTTAAAGGTTATCCCAGCGTACGAGGGCGAAGTTTGGTGTATATCTAAACACTTGTTAGCAGCATCTATGCGTGTTTTTGAAGTGGGTACCAAGGCACTTGCCGCCGGGGACAAGAAAACAGCGTACGACCTGTTTGACCAATCGTACAGCCTGTATTGTATGTTCTGGGGCTTGAATATGGGGGTTTTGACCGCAGAATCTAAAGAACCTAAAACTACAAAAAAATCAACTGTAAAATCTGCAGATGTTGTTGCGCCACAGCAAAAAGTCGAAGAAAAAGGTGCGATGTCTAGGTTAAAGAGTTGGGTTAGGAACGCCGTTAACTGCTGCATCGAATAAAATTAAATATAATGGTCTATCTAAACGCGGTGCCGGAAACTCATGTATCATTTGTACACATCGTTTCCGGCACTGCGTTTATCTATACCATTCTATTTAATTTTATTGCATTAATCTTTATAAGATATTGTCCGAAATTATTAGATTTTAAAATTCAGGGAAATAGATTTATAGAAAAAATACTATAAAATTCGCAGAAGAAATAAACAATAAATATACTCTTGATATGGATTGTTTATTATCAAAAAAACACGATTCAGAATACGTTATTAACACAACAGATAATCAACTTTTGGATGTTGCAGACAGTAACAGCAGAATTGAAAATGGTTACCCAGATAAATTTTTGAAGTCTGTTTTTGATTTTGAATTTTTTGAACAATTTATAAAAAATCATTTTAATGACGAAAGATATGAGTATGCAAAAAAACAAAGTGAAATATTAAAATATTACCTATTCCGAGAAATATATCCATTAACAGCAGATGCGATGGTATTAAGAATTATTGAAACAAATAGACATTCTTGGATTATCTCTTTGAAAAAATATTTATCAAAAATATTACGTTTCAAAAATAATTAGTAAAACCATACCCAAGAATCATAAATTTAAAGTTTGAACAAATTTTTATAGGGGGGGGGAGATGGTGCCCTAAGCAAGAATCGGACTTGCGACTCGTCCTTACCAAGGACGTGTTTTACCACTAGACTATTAGGGCAATGAAAAGCAAGCTTATTATACGGATGTACAAATAAAAATCAAGAACTTTTACATTGCACGCAACAAGTAGCCGCGTCTGAACATACATTTACGATATGCGCCAACAGGCTTTGACGCCGCGTTGCGTGGAACAGACAATAAACTGCGTTGCCCAACATCGCGATATTCGTTTGATTGGAATGTTACCCACAGGCCATCCCAGTCAGGCATTAAACCAGACTGATTTGGTGCCAATAATTTCGATATGCGTGAACGCGGTTGATGCGATTGCTGGGTTATGCCCAGACAAGATTTGTGGTCGCGTACGAATTGTTCGGTGGTAACGGCCTCATTCTCCCAATTCAAAATGGTGGCATTGTCAATGTTTCCGCGATTGACAGATGCGCACGATGTTAAAATTAGTGTTAAAAATATTGCGATGAAATTTATTCTCATGTTTTCTATTATAATTTAATTGCCTTTTTGTGGCAATAGTTTTTATAATATAAAAAAAGAGAGAAAGGATAATGGAATGGCAATAACCGTTCAACGATTTATAAAGTTGGCTAATTACTATAATCAAACCGCGATGTTGATGTCTGCAATTTGTGTCCAAAAAGGCGGAATTGCAATGGAAAACTATGTCGGACGTTTTTATGCAGCCGATGTTTTAGAGTATGTTTTGGAATACGGCAGACGGCTGGTTGCGCAAAATAAAAACTTACCACCAGAAATTGTTGCGTTGGTTGACAGGTTTGCTGCCCAATTCGAAAAAGTAAAAAAATTAACAACGCCAACGCAAAAACCTTTTCATGAAATGACGTTGGAAGAGTTTGAAAAAATTATGAATATCTAATATAGTGTGAAAAAAGGATTGGTTATGAAGGAAATTAAATTTTTACTGTTCGCGTTTGTTGGGGTTGGGTGCTTGTTGGGATGTCAACAGCAGAATGTGCCGTTGTATGATAATATTACTGTTGTAGATGAATTGGTGATTGATGAAAATTCTGTGCCGATTTTTCCCAAAAAAGCCGCGTTGACAACAGATACAGCACGCAGATTTTCGGTAGAATTGCCCAGACGGTGCGAGGTTGATTGGGATAATCAAACGGTTGTGTCGGTTGTGCCATCTGAAAAGGTGGAAATTGTGCGCCTGGGGGTTGGGGACGCGTTGCCTGACTTGCAGGTGTCTGATTACGAATTTAAAAACAAAACTGTAAAACAGGCGTTGGATAAATTGTTGGATGGGACAGATGTTGTGGTGGTTGAAGATGAGCCTTTGTACGAGAAAATAACAGGCACAATAACGGCTGGGTCGCTGGCAGATGCTGTTGAATTGATGACAAAAATGGGGCGCGTTTATTATTCTTATGATGCGCAAAATGGGGAATTGCACTTAAAGCATCAATCTAAGTGGTTGATAAAAATGCCGCAGAACGAAACTATTATTATGGCGTTGTTGGATGCAATGCATGGGGCGGATATGCGAAATCTGTTGGTTGATTGGCAGGACAAGACCTTGATTTTCGAAGGTAATTATCAAACAGAACGTGAAGTTGATAAAATAATCGCAGATATCGCAGGAAAAAAGTATATGTTGGCGTGGGATATGGATGTATATCGTGTGTACCCCAGAACTGATAATCCGATTGTTTGGATGAACTTGTTGCCGGCATTTGGTGAAAATAATATTAAAATGTCTATCCCAGGGGTGGTTGGGCGTGCATTGGTTGTTGGACCAGAAATTAACACAAAAACACTGCAAGAATTTATGTCGCAACAGGCGAATGTTGTTTTAGTGTCCCAGGGAACCTTTGCAATTCCAAATGGGTGGCAGTCGCGATTTGATATCGGTCAGTGCAGCAAAGAAGAACGACTGGAAACAGATTTGATTGTTGGTGCAACTGCAACATACGGCGATATGGCGGGACGTAAAAAGATTGATGCAAAAATCGTCTTGCGTACAAGTAATGGGGAATTGACGTCCTTTAATATTCCCAGTAGTGTTGGCGATAATTATGTGATTATTGGTATACCGACTCATTCATTTGTTACAACGCCAGAAACGCTGGTGTCGCCATTTGCGGAATTGGTGGTGTTTATGTCGCCACGCGTTATATCGGTTGTTGATACGGCGGCTAATGATTTTAGTGGCGCAAATGAACTGATTGGTGATGCGTTGCGTGATTATCTGGACGAAGATTAAGGTGTTGAAATGTTTTCAAAGTTAGAAAGAAAAATTGCTTTTAGGTATTTAGGTGCAAAAAAACGGGGCTTTGGGTCTGTTATTTCGTGGGTGTCTCTGATTGGAATTATGCTGGGGGTCGCGACGTTGATTGTTGTGATGTCGGTAATGGGTGGTTTTCACGATACGTTGTTAAATCGTATTGTCGGTATGAACGGGCATGTTGTTGTTTATCATCAGGATGGTCCGATTTCTGACTTTGATTTCTTGGCAGATAAAATGAAACAAAACAAACTTGTTGCGCAACGTGTGGTTGCAATCGTGCCGATTGCCGAAGGACAGGTAATGGCGACTGCAAATGGTAATAATACAGGGGCGATGGTGCGCGGTATCAGAATGTCGGACTTGTTGGCAAAAACGCAGACAGGGACACGCGTGTATGGTAAAAAGTTGTTGGATGTGGCAGATGGTGAATTAGTCGCAGGTTCTGCGCTGACGCGTGCGTTGCGTGTTTCGATGGGGGATAAAATATCGTTGGTGTCTGCAAACGCGGCAACACCAACACCGTTTGGTTCGATGCCCAGAATTATGGCGTATCCGGTGGCAAGTTCTTTCTTTATGGGGATGTATGAATATGATTCTGGTTATATTTTTATGCCGTTGGAAACCGCGCAAAAGTATTTAAATATTGGTAATGCGGCAACCCATATCGACTTGTTCTTGGATAACCCAGAAGATACAACAGCGGTTGTGGAATCGTTGACTACGTTATTGCCTGATGGATTTGTGGTGCGCGACTGGCGCGATTTAAATCGCGGTTTCGTTGGTGCGTTACAGGTTGAATCAAATGTTATGTTTTTGATTTTGTTGCTGATTGTTATTGTGGCGGCCTTTAATATCGTGTCGTCTTTGGTTATGTTGGTCAAAGATAAAAATAAAGATATTGCTGTGTTGCGTACCTTTGGTGTTTCGCGCAGGTCGATGATGAAAATATTTGTTTTGTCTGGTACCAGTATCGGTATCATAGGTGCATTTTTTGGCACAATATTAGGGGTTGTTATCGCGATTTATGTCGAACCAATCAGGCAATTTTTCCAATGGTTGACTGGACGTGATTTGTTTCCAGCGGAATTGTATTATTTGTCTGAATTACCGTCTAAACTGGTTTGGACAGATGTGTTGGGAATCGCACTGATTGCAGTTGTGTTGGCGTTTTTGGCAACGTTGTATCCTGCGTGGAAGGCGGCAAATACAGAACCCGTAGAGGTCTTGCGTAACGAATAAAGGAAATTTGAGAAATGACTAATATTTTAAATTCTTTGTCAAAAGTACAAAAGCCTGATGTGGTTATGTCGGTGCGCGATATTAAAAAGACTTTTATTGAAGGGGGACAGCCATTGCATATCTTGCGTGGGGGCGGTTTTGATTTGCATCGTGGGGAAATTGTCGCGATGGTTGGGCCGTCTGGGTCTGGGAAATCAACCTTGTTGCAATGTGTCGGATTATTAGATAAACCAAGTGGGGGCAGTATATTAATCGATGGTTGCGCGGTGCAAAAAATGGACGAAGATATGCGAACAAAAATTCGCAGAAAAAAAATTGGCTTTGTGTATCAAAAGCATAATTTGTTGTCTGATTTTACAGCACTGGAAAATGTGGTATTGCCAATGATGGCGGATGGTGTGCCAGAAGATGTGGCGAATGCACGCGCAATGAAATTGTTGCGTGCAGCAAATGTTGCACACAGGGCAACGCACTTGCCAGGGGAAATGAGTGGTGGTGAACAACAACGTACGGCTGTGGCGCGTGCGCTGGCGAATAATCCACAGATTTTGTTGGCGGACGAACCAACAGGCAGTCTGGACCCACAACACGCAGGTGCGGTGTTTGACTTGTTGTTGGATTTGGTCAGAAAAAGCAAGATGTCTATGCTGTTTGTGACACACGATATGAATCTGGCTGCGCGTGCAGACAGAAAAATAACAATTAACAACGGAATTGTATTGTGATATAATATGACAGAGTGAGAGAGAAAATGAAATCAGAAAAAAGAATATCGGTCAGACATACACCAATGCAAAGATTCTGGGGAGTCTTGGCTTTCTTGGCGCTGTTTACTTGTGGCGTGTTTGTTGGGGTCGGAATTGTGAAAAAAACAAATGTGCTGATGGTCGAAGAATTAGAACTGGTCGAAAATCCTGTGCCACAGGTTGAATCGCAACCCAAGGAAACTTGCCAGATTATCGAAGAAATGTTGTTGCGTAATTTAGGGCCAGAAGATTCTGAATATTACGAGGAACATGAAAATAATATCGCAATATATGAAAAATTGGTGATGAATGGTTGTTCGGAAAACCAAATGAAATATCATAAAAAAATTCAGCGTGAACAAGAAATTATGCGCGCTTTGCGTGAAACAGTGCCAACCAAGGAAACGTGTCAACGTGTCGAAGATTCTTTGTTAAGCAGGTTGCCATCTGAATCAAATGATTCTTATAATCGTATAGAACGTGCAAAGATTTATGCAAATTTGTCAGAACGTGGTTGTGCACAAAATTCTGCAAGGTATGTTGACCTTGCAAGTCAAGAATTGGAAATAGCGCGTGCATTGGAAGATGATAGATTTGGTGATGATGAAACAATAGAAGTTGTTGAAACGTATAAACGTTTGAAAATGCAGGACGCGGCCAAAGAAATCTTGGAAACAATGAAGAAATTGACAAACCCTGCTATTGATTTTATCTTGGAAGTTGAGAAAATAATAAACCAACCATAGGGAAACAAAATATGAAACTGTTTATCGGATTGTTTTGTGCGCTGATAACAACCGCAGCAATGGCAGATGATGAAACTGCTGTTGGGGTTGTTGACCGTATGACGTGTGCAGAAATTCAAGAAAGAATTACAGAATTGTCCGCCGAAGAAGAACCAGATGATTACACGCTGGAAGAAATCGCAAAGCTAAAAGGGGATTTGCGACGCAGTTGTACAAAAAGTGCTGGTGGTCGCCGCAGCGCAGCTGCATCGCGCGTGATTGTTGAAACGTCTGCTGTTGAATCTGATGAATATGAAGAACCTGTCATGGAAGATATAGAAGAAGAGGCAGAAGAGGTTGTCGAAAAACCAAAACCTAAAAAGAAAAAAGCAAAGAAACAACAGATAGAAGAACCTGTAATCGAAGAAGAAACTGTTGTTGAAGAAGATTCAGAATCCGAAGAGGCGGCCAAAGAAAAATTAAATAAAGAACTGGCAAACCTAAACTCTGGTCTGTGTATTGATGGTTCTGTGCCAAATCGGTTCGGTTGCTGTGGTGATGAATTATTCAAAGACTTGGGGAATATGGTTTTTGCCTGTTGTCCAAAAGATGGTGGCGACTGCTTCCCACCAATCAAATAATCAAAGGAACTTTAAATGAAAAAATATCTTATCATCTTTGTTTCGTTTTTTATTGGTTTGGGCTTAGGCTTGTTCATAGATGCTTTGCCCGAATTGTTTGATTTTTCAGACGCCGTTTGTCTTGATGGCTCTCAACCAGACAAAAACGGTTGCTGTGATGGTGAACTGTATACTGATATGGGGGATTTAGGGTATAACTGTTGTCCGGAAGTGGGCGGTGATTGTTTCCCCCCAATCAAATAAATTAAATATAATAATATATCTGCGCGCGGTGCCGGCAATTCATGTAGCGTTTGTACACTACATTGCCGGCACTACGCACATCTATATCATTCTATTTAATTTTAATTCCACTGCAAGGGGGTGGGTGCTGGAAACTTATGTAGCGTTTGTACACTACGCCAACGGATTTGTTGCATATCTAAATCATTCTAATTTATTTTTA
>CALCEG010000126.1 GCA_937900435.1 uncultured Alphaproteobacteria bacterium | reverse complement strand
GTGTGCGAACTGTGTCGCCACGCGCAACCGTTGCATCAATCGCGAAAACAGAAAACAATACAACAACGTTGGCACAAAATACAGACAAACAAGATTCTGTGTCTTTGCGCCGTATGGTTGTGCCAATGACAGATGATGTTATCGTGCGCAAAGTGGAACAAAGCAAATCCCCACAAATCGCACGCGTAAGAAACGATATGACAAAAATGTCACCATCAGAATTGCGTAATGCCTTCAGAAAAACTTTCTTGTCCGAAAACAAACACTTGTCGACTTATTCTATTGACAGTGCGTTCGATACAGTCAGCGATATGTCCAGCGCAGTCGAAGGATTTACCGCAAAACGCGACTTGTCCGAAGGAACGGGAATACGTCCGCTGGAAATAAAAATCAAATTTAAAAATGACGATTCGGCACTGTCGCGCGAAAATTATACATTGCTGACAGAATACGCAGGCATTGTTGTAAATAAACCAACACGCGCAATCCAGGTCGCAATCCCTGAATATATGACAAAAAGTAAAGATGAAAGAAAATTGGCAGCGCGCAGATTGGCAATCGTTGAACAGGTGTTGACCGACAATGGCGTTTCACAACAACGTATTGTACCAGTATTGTCGCAACGAAGCGAATCTGGGTTTGTATTGCGTATCATATCTAATGATCAATATGAAACAATTACACAACAGCAGAAAAATATTTTTGGCGACAACGTCGGTAAAAAGACTTATAAAAGTATGACGTGGTAAATTATTTAAGAAAATTCGCTGATTTCTTGTTTCCACCGGTATGTCCGATATGTGATATGCCGGTGTTAACACATGGGCAACTGTGCGCAAAATGTTGGGCAAATTTTAATTGGATTGCAAATCCAAAATGCGTCAAATGCGGATACCCATTCCCAGCCGACATTGACTTAGGCGCAACGCCATTATGCCCCGTATGTGCCGCTGGAAAGTGCGAACTGGACTGGATTCGCAGTGCCTGTGTATATGACGACACTTCGCGTGGGGCGGTTCTGCCGTTTAAACACGTTGGAAAAATACACTATGCGAAATTTATGGCACACGCAATGTTGACTGCACTGCACGATGTTAACATGGATGCAGATATAATTATACCAATACCACTGGCCAGAAAAAGATTGTTCCATCGCGGATATAATCAAGCAACCTTGCTGGCACGACCAATCGCAAAAGAACTGAAAATAAAACTGGATTTAAATTCTGTGAAACGAAAATACCGTCCTGATATGGGACATAAAAACGCACGCGAGCGCGCACAAAACATTAGCGGTGTTTTTACCGTTAAAAACACAAACGCAATCAAAGGTAAAAGAATTTTGCTGGTCGATGATGTTATGACGACAGGTGCAACATTCAAAGAAATGCGTAAAGTTTTATTGAAAGCAGGCGCGTGCGCTGTTTATGGATTAACTTTTTGTCGGGTCGTTCGCGCAATTTAATTTGCGCGCGTATTTTGTTTGTTTGCATCCAATGATTTTTGTATCAAACGTTTTAATCCATAATATAGTTCTGGTTCTTTATCTGGCACCTCTTAATAACCTGCGCTGTTCTGCAAGCAATTTTTTTGTCCTGTCCAGGTAATCCAAATGAGATAAAATTGATTTCTTTTTGCAGATATCTAAAATCTTTTTAACGTTTTTATTTTCTGGGGTTGTTTCCACATAATTTTTTGTATAACCAACCGCTACTTCTTCGCTTTGAAAATTATCATTGTTATAAATACACTCGTTATCAAAAACAATCTTAACGTTGTATGTCATAGGATTGTGTTTTATCTGTAATATTGGAACATATACAAAATTAGTATCAGCAGATTTCTTGGCCCGCCTTTTCCCGACAGTATTTACAGGCTGTTCAACAATGATGTTTACAGAATAAACATCAACCATACAAAATTCTGTTCTGCTGATATCTTCTTGTACGACACAATGATTGATTTCGTTTTGATTCAAAATTGTTATAACTTTCTTAAATACACGTTCCATCGCCAAAAACCTTGATTGTGTTAATTAAGAATTTATCATACAGGCGCGCTTTGTCAACCAAAAATCTTGGTTTTTCATATATATTTTGGGGTTTTTCTTGAATTTTCATTTTATTCTGGTACGATTTGTTTTAAGCAAAAAAACAATAGGATAGTTAAGATGAATATCGAACTTGGCAAAAATATAAATCCACGCGAAATTGAAACCAAAATACAAGAATTTTGGGATACTAATAATTTCTGGGATAACGATGTAAAATCAGATAAAAAACCGTTTTGTATTATGATGCCACCACCAAATGTGACAGGTAATCTGCATATGGGGCACGCGCTGGATAATGTCTTGAGCGATATCGTTTGCAGATATAAACGTATGGACGGGTTCGATGTTCTGTGGCAGCCAGGTACAGACCATGCGTCTATCGCAACTCAATTATTGGTAGAACGCGATTTGTCAAAGCGCGGAATCAATCCACACAGTCTGTCTTTGCAAGAAAAATTAGACGCAGCCTGGAAGTGGAAAGCTGAAAAAGGCGGTCAAATTATGAACCAATTGCACATACTGGGGTCAACCCCTGTGTGGAAACGCGAACGATTCACAATGGACCAAGGGCTGTCTGATGCAGTTACAAAACTGTTTGTGAAAATGTATAACGAAGGGCTGATTTATCGTGAAAAACGTCTGGTAAACTGGTGTCCAAAGCAGATGACATCAATTTCTGATTTGGAAATCGAAACACGCGAAGAAAAAGGCAAGTTTTATTACTTTAACTATCCGTTGGTTGATGGTGGTGTTATAGAAATCGCAACAACACGTCCTGAAACATTATTTGGGGACCAGGCGATTGCAGTTCATCCAGAAAACGAAAAATTAAAGCACTTAATCGGGAAACACGCGATTATTCCATTAACAGATATCGAAATACCAATTATCGCAGATGAACACGCAGACCCAGAAAAAGGAACGGGGGCGGTAAAAATTACACCTGCACACGATTTTGACGACTGGGAAGAAATGGTTTGCAGATTAGAAGTAGAAGAACAATATCGAAATAATGAAGATTATATTTGGGAGTGGGACTTCTATGAGGGGGAAGACGAAATAGAACTTTTAGGGATCACAGAAGAAGACGTTTTATACTCAATGAAGCCAATATATAAAGCAGAAGAATTTATTAGGGGGCAAGAAAATGAAGAAAGAAAAAATAAAGATTGATTATGAAAAAGTCCAGGAACTTGTAGATTTATATATTGCAGAAAAAATTTCTTTTACTGAATATATGGAAAAATTAGACCAACTAAGCTTTCTAAACGGGAGGTAATTTATGGCAAAAAGAAAAAAGAAAGTTCAAATTGAATTCGGCAAAAAACTAACGTATTTTATCGTATCATTCTTTTTGATTAATTTTGAACTGATTGTCAT
>CALCEG010000125.1 GCA_937900435.1 uncultured Alphaproteobacteria bacterium | reverse complement strand
TCCCTCCTACATTCTCTCTCCTCTGGACTCTGGCCCCCCGAACATTTAGTTTAGAGTGTCCAATTTCTTTTTCTCCTTTCCTTCCTTTCGGGACACTCGGAAATACCGCCGGAAACGGCGGTGTTTTTCTTTGTTATTACTTTATTGTTGACTTTTTGTGTTTTTAGTGCAACAATCCTCAACCGAGATGAAACCAAAATATAAAATTTGTGAGGTTTTTGATATCGCAAACGCTTTTGTTATGGACAAAGGCGTCCGCTTGCAAACAGAAACAAAAGATTCTGTGCAGGCCTTTAATTTGACTAAGTCAACCATAGAAGGCAAAAAATATAGCATTATAGTAACTCAGCCACTTGATAATAGTACTGACAGATATGGCAAGGTTTATTTTCAAAATGACAACTGCGCACCTGTGCTGATGGCGCAGACCGATTGCAAAATACCAAAACAAAAATCTATATTTGCACAGACATTAACAAAAATGGCGTCATATCAATATAGCATCTTGTTAAATTCGCTGAACAAAAGAAACGAAAACAAGTTAAAAACCTATGACAATACTATTCAGGTACTGGACGCAATTCTGCAAATGAAAGAAATGCAACGGTAATCTTGCGTATTATGTTTGACTTTTATGCGAATAAAACGTTATAATCAGATTATGAAGAAGTTAATTTTTGCCGTTTTTGCAGTCTTGGTTGTCGCATTCACTGTCGCAGGTTGCGGTGTGAAATCTGACCTGGTACGTCCTGACAAATCGTTTCCACGCAATTATCCCGTATATTAAACATAAAAAAAGTAATCCGTTGCTTTTATTTTTTATAAAACATTGACAATTTGTGTTTTTGTGCTATATATCTATAAACAACATTAAACTATGGAGATATAAAATATGAAAAAAAACACTTTGGTGCGTATGTCAAAGATAGTATTATTTACCAGTTTTCTGGCACTGGGTATCGTTGCACATACAACAAAAGACGAAAGACAAACAAAAAAAATAAAGCAAAAATACGACTCTACGAAACAAGAACTTGCAGACTTCCGCAAACATCGCGACAGCTTGTTATATGTGGAATTTAATAAAATTTTGCAAGAAAAAACCCCCGATAATAAACTGGGCGAATTTTTTACAAACGAAGAAATTAAACGACTGAATGAAATGATTCAAACTCATACATTTATGGAGGATTCAGTATATTGTATACCACACAAGGATATAACACATTTAGATCCGTTCTTGATGGGCAGAAATATTTATAACATCGTATTAACACCAAACAGCAGCTTAGTTGATTTTTGGGCCTGCACATGCGCTTTTTATGCACACAAAAACGAAACACAAAATTTCTCGACACCTTTTGTTATATCTGAACTGGGAAATTTGCACAATCCAGACAATGTATTTGATTCAACAGGCATTGAAAAACCGATTATAAATACAAACATTATCCGCACAGCAGAAGCACAGCCCATTGATGACATATATTACAATGCCCCAAAAGTTAAAAACATAGATAAAATCTTGCAAGATAGTATCGCGAACGACTTGCGTACAAAACACGCAAACGCACGCAGTGCCTGGGCAAAAAATCAAAACATATCAGAAAAACAATTAATCGCGTCTGAAAAATTGGCACGTTTAAAACAACGTTCCCCTATTCGTCCAACAACACAAACTGTCTTGAACACAATTAGCGCAGATATCGACAGTTTGGAACGCGAAGCACACAATATGAAACACGAAGATTTGCTGAAACAAATTAAACAAAATCCAGTTTACAAACTGCGCAACGCATTAACAAAACAAGAACTGGACAACATAAACAAACAAATACAAAATTGGGACTTGCAATATGCCAGCGAAAAACACGTTGCGCTGACACCAGACAATACCATATTTGACTTGGCAAACTTGGCGCATATCTTGGGCGCAGATATCGTATATGAATCTGCCGATGATGCAGAATTTGTTTGGGCCAATCCAAAATTGCAAGAACAATGGTTGCAATACCAAAACACAATCGCAAATGCAGATAATCATATACCAAAAACTAAACAATTTCGCAACACACAAAGCAAAATCGATAACAAGAAAAAGACTTTGCGCGAAATAGACTCTTTGCATAACGCGATATACAACAAAAAAGTTCAAGCATTGACAAGTAATTTAAAATGAATAAATCAATGTATGATATTATAAAAAAACAAAATGGTGAGCATTTTGCCCAGGCAATTCGTAATTACCATAATGGTATTTTTGATATCCCAGACATTGATAAAATCGTAAAATACGCCGGTCGTGATGCAAAACCTATATTGCAATATCTGCTGTCTATAAAAAATAAAACAACAGAAGAAATATATACGCATCACGACCCAATCGAATTGCTGAACCGCGCAGGATACGATGCATACGTTGCGGACACATTTGAAAAACAAAATGCAATTCAAAAATATTTTGCCCCAGGCGAAGAATTATGTTCTTTTGACGACAAAGATAGATACAAAAACTATTATATCATAAACGTGGTTCGCAAAGATGTTGATAAAATTAAACGCAGCGATTTTAAAAATCCACGACGCGAAGATGAATATGGCACATCAGTGATGTCAATTCAGGTTCTAAAATCTGGCGGATTTATCAGCATAAAAAACAGATATAATCACACAGTACAACACTCTGATAACACCCTTAATTCAAACCCAGATGGCATTATCATAGGACTGTCCGCGGCAATAAAAAAACATTTTAATGTCGATTTTTCAAATTCTTGGCGGGCTTTACCCGATGGATTCGTATTGATTGGGAATCAAGTTTGTAAATACTATCAGGAAATCAATAATGTTTATATCGGACATAATTTTTATGTCAAGAATGGAAAAATTATCGAAATAAATACAGATTATCAATACCTTATGTGCGATGGCACTATTTTAGATATGAAAGCGCGCACAATCGATAATGTTTCCGACAATCAGAAACTAGTGTCGATGAATAACATACTTAAACAAAATAAAATAAATTTAATAAAAAACGCCGATAAAACAAAAAGCCTGTTGGTTAATAAACAACCTGTTCTAAAAACACTTGATGACGAGGTTTGTTGGTTAAATTTATATAACGTAGATTATATTAACCTACAAAATTATAAACAATTACAGGGCGACTTGCACTTTTCTGACGTTAACAATATATATATTACTTGTAATGATTTGCGTAAAGTAAAATCAATGAATTTTAATAACGTAAACAATGTTGTCTTTACTGGCAATCTTGAAATGAATGGAACTTTTGATTTTTCGGGCGTAAAAAAACTGGATATCTTCTTTTTAAATCTGATTGGCGGCACACCAACCATTAAATTCAATAAATATGCGGAAAGTATTAAAATAAGTACCGTATATGGATTAAAAGGCGAAATAGATTTTTCAAATGTTAAATATCTAGAATTAAAATATGTCGACCTGTCGGGGGTAAATAAACTAAAACTAAACCCGAACGGAAAAATTCAAATGAATCAAAGAACATTTGATTCTGCACGCAGGTTAATACAAAATCTTAACAAGGGAAACGTAACCATAACTCGATAAAAAACAAATTGAAAGACAAAATATTTTTGATATTGCATTTTTTTGCTGTATCAGCGACCTATCTTTTATCATAGGTAGCGCAAGAAACATCGTTTATTGTTGCAAAATTATTTTTGTCAACTACAATATATATAAAACACAAGGATTATTTATGGCACAAAAATGCGTTTTCTGTGGGGGTGTACCAGAAAAGAAAAACAAAGAACACGTCGTACCACAATGGTTAAGTAAATATCTGGGCAGATATAAATCTGTTTGTAATCTGGGATGGGTGACAGATGCAAAAATACCTTTTTCAGGTCTGACCTTTCCAGCATGTACCGCCTGCAACAGCGATGACGCCAATCTAGAAGCACAGGCAAAATTAGTCGTAGAAAACCTGATGGAGGCAAAACCCGTCACAGGTATGCAAGTTAGTATCTTGATGGACTGGTTCGATAAACTGCGTACAGGAATTTGGTTGGGCGAATTAATGCTTAGCAAACAATTGAATGCCATAGACCCCAATTACTATATCAATGACCGTATCGCACTGAAAGACCGTATGCTGATTATTGAACGATTTGATATTACCGGCAAAGGACTGGGGTTGGCAGGTATCGATACGCAAATGTTTTTCTATTCACCAAATGCCTTTCAACTGTGGATGCATAATATCTTGATAACAAACGCATCTGCAACAGGAATCGTCAGTGGGAAACTGGGATTTCCACATATACACCCAATCAGTAAAACAGAACAAAAAAAATTTATAGCCGATGTTTTGCCCGGCAGGAACAAGACCACACATCCAGTAATTATGAACGTTGATGGATTTAACAAAACCGTTGTCTATCAGCCTATATTCAAAGAATATCAACATATGCAGTATTGCGATACACCATATGTACACAATCACAGTTATGACTATGACGCGGGTGTCGGTGGGATTTTTATTCAGAAAAATAATAATGAAATAAAATATCTAAACCCAAACGATACAGTAAATCTGATGCCAAAAATACAACCAGAATCACAATTACAAAGCAGCCATAAACGCGTTTACGAACTGCAAAAGCACGTATTTGAAAAAGTCAATAAACCTTTGACGGAAACACTGACTTCCATACAAGAAAAAAAACTTAGTCTATGCGAAATTAATGCAATCATAAAATCACTTTCGCGATAAAAATAGCCTGCGGCTTTCGCAGGCTGTTTTATTATCTCTTTTTCTTGTACGCCAGAACATAGGGAACAAATTTATCACTGTGTATATCGCCCAGCCATGCACGCGGTATCAAAATACTGTTTCCCATACCAGCCGCCATTTTTTCAACTTTTTCACCGTTCTTGGCGTTGATTAATTCTGATAAGATAACAGAAACTTTGTCCATGGTGTTTGGCAAAACAAACGTTATTTCGTCCCCTGCCCTGGTTTCATTACGCAATTCAAATGTAATATTTTCATCTGATACCGATGTAATTACCCCAGCCGCGTGGTATTCTGATGTGCTGCGTGTCGTTTCATAATTATGCGCAGATGGTGGAACCGGCCCATCAAAAAATGCCGTTGTATACCCACGCGTTTCCAGTCTGTTCAAATCATCCATAAATGATGACGGGTCAAAATTTTCAGGGTCGCGCACATAGGCATCCAGTGCACAACGATACGCATGAACAACACTGCCAACGTAATATTCAGACCGATTGCGTCCTTCGATTTTTAAAGAATCTGGATTGGATTCTATGACTTCTGCCAGACGGGGCATCAGACATAAATCCTTGGAATTCATAATGTATGCGCCACGTTCGTCTTCATCAATTGGCATTTCGACGCCACTGTCGCGTTCGCGTAAAATTACATCATATTTCCAACGGCACAACTGCGCACACGCGCCGCGATTTGCAGGACGACCTGTTATAAAATTAGATAACAAACAACGACCAGAATAAGACATACACATCGCACCATGAACAAATATTTCCAGCCCAACATCAGGACATTCTGCACGAATGTTTTTAAATTCGCTGTGCGATACTTCGCGTGCCAGCACGCATAGTTTTGCGCCTGCATTCTGCCAGAATTTTACCGTCTTGGCCGAACAAATATTTGCCTGAGTCGAAATATGTATTTCCCTTTCGGGTGAGATTTCGCGTACCTTTGATAGTACGCCAAGGTCAGCTACTATATACGCATCAAA
>CALCEG010000124.1 GCA_937900435.1 uncultured Alphaproteobacteria bacterium | reverse complement strand
TCTCTTATTCTATCACCGTATACGACAGCATTTCATAATGAAGCCGAGTACCAACGTCGACTCCGGGCGGCAAAAGCGCCATAGCAATAAATATTTCGTTATCGCAGCCTATTTCCTTAAGATAGGCGTACTCGCCCTCGATTTTCGTTACGATGTAGTCCTTTGCTTCTTTCGTAACCTCAATGGTTAATGTTCCATCGCCATTGTTGATAAATGTAACACCATTTTCAACATTGGGGATTTTCCAATCGAAATGGAAATAATTCAAAACACCATTTTCATATTTAACATCAACCTGCTGACCAGCCAACACAGACAAGCGTTCTTGTAAATCTGTCATTGTATTAGATATAGTATTTACTGTCGCATCAGTCGATTGCAAACCGGCCTGTGTCTGTGCGATTATTTGCTTAATTTCGTCATCATTCGCCAATGACGCTTCAACGCCATCTTCCAGTTTTTCCAATCTGTTGTTGATATTCTGCATTGCAGCATTCATTGCGTCATCATTTGTTATAAAGACATCAACGCCATCCTCCAGACTTTCCAATCTGTTGTTAATATTTTGCATTTCTGTGTTTATTACGTCATTTGCGCTTACCAATTCAGTTGCCTGTTCCTGCAATGTTTCCGCAATTGTTTTTCCATCTTCGACAAAACCCTCCAATTCACCAACACGATTTTGCAAATCTTTTATATCTTTACTGACTTCGGTAACCCCACTTTGTTCTGGGTCAACAGGTTTAACAACGGCTGCACTACCACTAACAGAACTTGTCCCGCCCAAATATTTGCCAATTGCCAAACGCGATGTTGATGCGCTGCGCGCCGATGCACCACGTCCCCCGGTTGTATCACCAATACGCATTGCCCCTATTCTGGCAACATTTTCTTGTGCCACAGACTTTGCGGCATCTGTTCCATTAAACGTTCCAGCACCACCCAGCGACCGAATCGACATAACCGCATCAGACGTGGCAGGCGCAAAAAAGCAAGATAACGCAATCACCAAAAATGTAATTGTTTTTATTTTCATTTCTCCCCCAATACAAATCATACTGTTGTGGTAATTATATCAAATTTTACAGACCAAACAAAACAAAAAAATGCCCAAATGGACATTTTTCTGGATTTTATTGATTCATCGAACTAAAAAAGTCCGCATTTGTCTTGGTCAATCGCAATTTATCCAACAAGAACTCCATTGCTTCTAGCGTTCCCATTGGGTTAATTATACGGCGCAAGACATACATTTTTGACAACACATCCTTGCCAACCAACAAGTCTTCTTTGCGCGTACCAGACTTTGTAATATCAATCGCTGGATAGACGCGTTTATCTGACAATTTTCTGTCCAGAATAATTTCGCTGTTGCCTGTACCTTTAAATTCTTCAAAGATAACTTCATCCATCTTGGACCCTGTATCAACCAAAGCTGTTGCAATAATCGTTAACGAACCACCGCCTTCGATATTACGCGCCGCACCAAAGAAACGCTTTGGACGCTGTAATGCATACGCATCAACACCACCAGTCAAAACTTTACCACTAGACGGAACAACCGTATTGTATGCGCGCCCCAGACGTGTAATAGAATCCAACAAGATAACAACATCTTGACCCGATTCGACCAAACGTTTTGCCTTTTCAATAACCATTTCTGCAACCTGAATGTGGCGTGTTGCAGGCTCATCAAATGTGGATGAAATAACTTCACCCTTAACACTACGTTGCATATCTGTCACTTCTTCGGGGCGTTCGTCGATTAACAACACAATCAGTTTTACATCAGGGTAATTTGTTGCGATACTGTGTGCAATATTTTGCAACATAACTGTCTTACCAGTACGCGGCGGCGCAACAATCAACGAACGCTGTCCTTTACCAGTCGGCGAAATCAAATCGATTACACGCGCAGACAAATTACGTCCTTTATCACTGTCCGATGGAACTTCCATCTTTAATTGTTCATCGGGATATAATGGCGTCATATCATCAAAAGACACACGATGTTTTAATTTTTCAGGATTATCGCCATTTACACGTTCAATCGTTTCCAGCGCGAAATAACGTTCTGTTTCTGCGGCTGGGGCTTGGATTTGTCCTTCGATATAATCACCAGTTTTTAAACCATATTTTTTGATTAAATTTGGCGAAACATATAAATCATCGGGGCCTGCTAAATAGTTAGATTCTGGGGCGCGCAAGAACCCAAAACCATCTTGCATACGTTCCAAGACCCCATCACCTATTAGTGTAATTTTCTTGTCCGCGGCAAAAACACGCATAACTGCGAAACGCAACTGTTGTACATTTAATTGTGCTGGGTTTTCAATTCCCATATCTTCCGCCATTTTCAGCAACTGCTGTGGCGTTTTAGCCTTTAATTCATTAACGTGCATAAAAAATCCTTTTGTGGAAATATTTCAGCGCAGAACTGCGCCATCTGATACAGATATATTACAATAAATTGACAAAAAAGTCAAGTTTAATTTTGGCAACAATACATATTACAAAAAAATCACCAGAATATCTGGCGATTTTTTCACTAGAATCTGTACGACCCAGAAAACTTGATATTATGTAATTGGATTGCAGAGTTATATTGATAACGATAATCCACACCAATCTGCACACCATTCGCCGCCAAGAATTCAACACCTGCACCAATATTTGCCCAGAATGGATTTGTATCAATATCATAATAAGTATATCTGTCAGCGACTGCAAACTTGTACTTTGCATTGTCCGGCATACCCAACACATCATATTCAACACCAACTGATGCGTATGGACGAATTTGGAACCATGCCGATGGATATATACGCTTTTGCGCAATCAACGAATACCCAGGCGTAAAGACAAAATAACCATCAGATTTCAGTTTCATATAATCACTGCCCGATACCTTTTCCGTAACACTAAACCCAAAATTATATCCTGCGCGTGCATAAAGATTACCAACAATATACTGGTTTAAGATATCGTGCATCAATCCCCATTCTGATATCAAACTAAATGCAGTGCCAGTACCGTCAATTGGTGCAACAAAATTCTGTACGCGTTCAACATCAAACACATGTAAATCCAAGAACGCATTTCCATATATACGCGCCTTTTCATTAACAGTTTCCATCAAATACGCCCCCAGTCCAATATTAGTATCCGCAACGGTTACACCAACCTGTCCCACTTCTTGGACTGTGCCATAACCTAAATCCATCGCATCTGACAAATCCGAAGAACTGTGTGTTATGCGCCCAGTTAACCCCAACATCAATGTATTTGTTGCCTGCCAATCAAAACCACCAGAAACACTAAATCTGTTTCCATCTGCATGCTTGCCATCTGCAACATTCTGGAAATACATACCATAATCCATATCCAACCAAGCTTTTTTCAACTTACGTCCACGATTCCAAATAAATTCGTCCAACATACGATCTTCGAATGAACGGAAAGAAGTATGCTCGTTCAACATTAAATTTCCTGCAATTTGTTCTAATTCACGCACTTGAAACAAGCGACTAAACGGTACAAAGACAGTTCCATCACGTTCCGCAACATAATACTCCATTCTGTTATACAATTCTGTTGCAACCTTGGACAAGTTAGTCCCCTTGAACGCTACAGGAATCGCTTCGATTGGGGTGCGATTGTTAAATTTTTTATCTACCAACTGCCCAACCACCATATCATCTATTGCACCGGCCGAAACATATTCGCCAAACGTAAATTCATCTTGACGCCCAACGATTGGTTGTATCTTAAACACCTCTACCGGCCCACCAAAGCGCGGGTCAAAAACGATATACAGACTATCTATCTGAAAATCACCATCCGTATCACGTTCTGCAATATAAACAGGCAAATCATCAGAATCATCAGATGCATAATTTTTCAAAGAATCAAAATAGCTATAACACAATGTACCATCAGCATTACAAAACCGAACATTCAAATTACGAATTTTCGTGGCCAAATCTATGATACCATTATCAGCATGCAATAACCAAATTGCAGTTCCCGTATCAACAACATCAAAAATATCGATTCCAATTTGCGCATTTGCCAAACTATCGTTTTCCAAGCCTCCTACCAAAGTTATATCTGTTTCAAATTCACCATCCACAGAAATCAAAGCCCCTGCACTATCGCCTGTTGGATTTGTTATTTGTCCTAATGTTTTATCCTCGTTTAACGACACAGTTGCCCAATAATTAACATCTGTTGTATTCAACGCAGTTCCTTCTGCATACGGCAAAATCGCTGCATTAATAGAACTGTTATTATTAAATGTATAACTACCAAAGACCTTCATCTTTTCCAAACCGATAAAATCAACATTCCCAGAAACATTACCTTCGACCCTTACATTTTGCCACAAGGTATCACCACTGTCATTCTGTTGCGCGACAAAACGCAAATCATCCGCATTTATCCCAGCGGTCCCAATATTAATATCACTGGAATTAATCAACATAGAACCATCCTGATTAATCCCTTTTAGATTTAAAGAACTTGCCGTTAAATTATAATTATCTGCGATAATATTGATATCTTTATTCCCCAGTGTTGCAACCACATTTTGAAACAACATTGCGCCCGTATTTATCGCACCATCCAGATAAAGCCCTGTCCCATTTAACACTAAATTTCCAGAATTAACTGTCAAAGTTCCCAAATCCAGCAATCCATTCATCGAATCCAAGGTCAATGTTCCAGAATTATTTGTCGCCCCCGCAAACACCATTCCACGCATTGCACGCATAGTTAATATCCCAGAATTATTAATATTTGCACTGGATGCATTAATTAAATTGCCAACCTCTACATTCACAACAGAGCCTTGGGCAACCAAAATATCACCACCTAATTCAAAGTTAGTATCAACTGAATACATTGTATTCCCAGAATTAACAATAAAACCACCATCCACCAATAAATTGCCGGCATAAAAATCAGTAGCATTATGATTCAACATTGCATAATCTACAACTGTCCCACCTTGAACCAAATCCCCACCGACCCTGACATTACCATCAACATCAACTGTTCCAGTATTTAAATTTAACTGTGTCCCTGTATCTCCATTTACAACAAGACTTTGGGCTTTTACTGTATCCGCAGTCAGTTTCAAAACACCACCGTTCGTATTACTGATTGAAACAGACACGATTGAATCTTCAGCGCGAATAGCCAAAGAATCCCCCGTATTAACAACAAAATCAATATTTGCATTTCCACTATTTGCGACAATTTCAACCGCCACATCCGCGGAATTTTCAACACCTGCCAAATCCAATACACCTGCTGCAATATCCAACCCACCGGTATTTGTAATTACAGAAGTCGCATTGACCAGACCCGTTGCATTTACAGATAATTCGCCCTGATTATAAACAGTTCCATCAACAAATACTGCCCCTGCTGAATCCAACGTCAATGATTTACCTGACATCACATTTATTGCACCAACAGTAATAACAGAATTTTCTTTTGTTGTTTGCAATGCAAATTCATCTGTTACATCAGTATTAATCACTAAACCAGAATTTGCACTATCGCCATCAAAATAAAGATTACCTATGATATCTATTCCACCATTATCTGCAACGATTTTAGCCCCATTTACGATTAACTGTCCATTTACCAACATCGCCCCAACCGTAAAATCACTTGTATAAGCATTTAATGTTGCGCCTTTATTTACTAACACCTGTCCAACAACGTCAACAACCGCCGCATTATCAGCTGCCCCCAATTCCAATATTCCTTGATCATTAACAGTAATCCCCTGTCCGATATCTATCGTACCTGAATCCAAAACAACAGTTCCAACATCAACCCCATTACCGACAATTACATTTTTCGCAATCGCTGTCGAACCCGCCGTCAAAACAAAGTCTTGCACACCATTTGCCGCGACATTAATGTTCCCTGTACCTGCCACCTGATTTCCTGCAACCAAGTTGCCTGCAATCTGCACAGCCGAATCCTGAACAGCCAAGTCGTACAAACTTGTCCCCAAATTAAGATTACCTTGTGTCACATTCAATGCGCCACCAACAGTCACCGCACCAACCAACGCATTAAGATTAACTTCACCCCCCAAGACTTCAATTGCACCATTCAATTGCACAGGACCATTATTTGTATCTGACGCAAACAAATCCAAGGTTCCACTACTATTAATTATCACGCCATTAACCTGAACGTCTTTGGCTTCTATACTAAGCATCCCATTTTTATTAACTAAATTTCCTACAACGATTTTACCTGCATTGCTTAACACAGACTTTATTTCTGTCATTGCAGGATTCATTTCCGTCCCTACATCTGACACATCTGCCAAATTTATTTCCGATGCGCTTAACGACATAGAACCCGCGTTTGAAACAGTATCGCCAACAGTCAAAGCCCCCGAAGCAATCAAAGTTGTAGTCGAACCACTTGCCCCTAAAATCGCCCCAGAAACATCTATCGTTCCATTTACATTATTTACAGTTTTAATCGATAAAACATCTGCGTTATTAACAACAGAATTCATCGAAAGATTTTGCGCGCCAACATTCATACTTGCGTTTGTATTTGAATCAGCACCATTCAAAACAGCACCCAAATTCAAATTTCCACCGCGTACCGTAACAGCAAATTCTTTCAACTTATTCGCAAATAATCCAAACCACGCATCCTCGTCCGCATCGGCACCAAAGACCAACGTGCCAGTATCCAAACTGAACTCATTATCAGCCCCCATACCACTTAAATTAAATCCATTTGCCAAACTTGTTTCATTTTCGACTATTGCGTAAAAATTACCTTTGTTACCCCCCGACGCCGCAGCATCAGTCCCACCGTTAACCTGCCACGACTCTACATTCAGGGTCATTGTTGCATTTTGGCTTTCATTTGTCATTGTTTCACCAACGACCAAGGCACCCGAATTAGCAGTTATCGTAAAATCGTCCCCAGACTTATTTTCTAGCGCACCATCGACAGTAATATCTGCAGCTGCCTGCAACACAGCGCCACCCGTACCCAACACCTGCAAATCACCACTTATCACC
>CALCEG010000123.1 GCA_937900435.1 uncultured Alphaproteobacteria bacterium | reverse complement strand
TTCGCGTGCGGCTTCTGGATTTGGACTTGATTTAATTAATTCGATAACTTCGTCCAGATTTCCAACTGCAACAGACAGACCTAACAAAGTATGCGCACGATTGCGTGCTTTGTTTAAATCAAATATCGTGCGGCGGCGTATAACTTCGGCACGAAAATCGATAAAAGCATCCAGCACACCACGCACATTGAACAACATCGGGCGTCCACGATTCAGCGCCATCATATTTACAGGAAAACTGGTCTGCATTTCTGTGTATTGGAACAAATGATTCAATACAACATCTGCAATTGCATCGCGTTTTAATTCAATAACGATTCGCAAACCTTCCTTGGACGATTCATCGCGAATCTCAGAAATGCCTTCGATTCGTTTATCTTTGATTAATTCCGCGATTTTTATAATCATTTGCGCTCTATTTACCTGATAAGGAATTTCATCAACGATAATAGCTTGGTGGTCGCGGAAGTCTTCGATATGTGTCTTAGAGCGAATGATAATTGAACCACGTCCGGTTGTGTGTGCTTTGTACGCGCCTGCGTGTCCCATAATCATTGCGCCTGTTGGGAAATCAGGGCCAGGGATAATTGTGAACAATTCATCATCGGTCAATTCTTTGTTGTCCAAAATTGCAAGGATACCATTGCAAATTTCGCCCAGATTATATGTTGGGACGTTTGTTGCCATACCAACCGCAATCCCAGAACCGCCGTTGACCAAAAAGTTTGGGAACTTAGTTGGCAAAACAACAGGTTCCTGCAGACTGCCATCAAAGTTCGGTTGCCAATCGACAGTGTCTTTATCCATATCGTCCATCAAAGACGCACCCAGTTTTGACAGGCGTGCCTCAGTATAACGCATAGCAGCAGCCTTGTCCCCGTCGCGCGAACCAAAATTACCTTGTCCCTGGACCAGCATTTCCCCCATAGAGAAATCTTGTCCCATACGGACCATCGCTTCGTAAATAGAGCTGTCGCCATGTGGGTGGTATTTACCCATGGTATCACCGACGATACGGGCAGATTTACGATAGCCCTTGTTGGGGTCCAGATTCATTTCGTTCATCAGCGGCAGCAGAGCCGGAATCAGAATCGGAATGAAGATGATGTAATAATAATTCATTCTCATCGCCAAAGTATGAATCGGAACAAAGCATTGAAGGAAAACCGCAATTATCAAATAATTTCTAAGCCCAAAAGCTTCTTCGTCCATCATTTTTTCATCTGGCAAAACAAAGCTGAAAACAGCAAACAAAAGAAACCTAACTGTCTTTTTCATAATGATCCCCCTTTTATAACTTTATTTTACTAAATGAAAGTTAACGAAATAAAAATAAAGTTTGTTTGTTAGAAAAATGTTTCAAACGGCATAAATTTAAACAAAAAACATATATTTTTGCAATCATTGGGAAACTGTCCAATTTGAGAATGTCAAAAAAGCAGATACCCAGTACCGTACCATTTAAATATACCATAATGCGGTGTTTTATAGTAATTTACTAACCTTAAACATATGAAAAACAACA
>CALCEG010000122.1 GCA_937900435.1 uncultured Alphaproteobacteria bacterium | reverse complement strand
TTAACAGTAGTAAGCTCTGAGCAACGCTGCAGCTCCTGACTTACCAGTGCATATTTCTTTTCAATTTCTACCTTGGAAACAGAAACAACGCGCACCATTTGTTCTGTTTTTTTGTTTGTTTCTGCATCTGTTGCCAATGGCAATGCTGGTGTTTTTACTTCTGGTGTTTTTGCAACAACTGGTACAGGCTGTGGTACGACAACGGTTTGTTGTTTTTTACACGCAGTAAAGTCCATAATTAACATAGTGAATAAAACGATAATCGCAACCAGTAAAGCGATATTTGCCAATCCGACTAAGTTTATTTTACAAATCCAACCCCAGATTTTGCGAAATAACTTTGCGATTGCGCGAAATGGCCACGCGATAACGTCAAAGATACGCGCGCCTAAACTGCGTGATTTTTTTGAATTCTTAGTATTTGTTTTTTTTGTCATTTTTAACCCCTTTGGTTTTTTTTGAATTTCTTATGTCCTAAAAATAATATTTGTCAACGCGTTTGTCAAGTGTTTTGTTGAAAAAAATATTATTTGTCAATCAAAGTGTGCTAGATTTTTAACTTTTTTATTGGTAAAATAAGGGATATGCGGGCGTCTGGTATATTATTTTTGTTGTTTTTATCTGGGTGTGTTTGGCCCTGGCGTGCGCCGTCAGAATTTCAAGAATCCATAATCGATACAGACAAATACAGTATTTTTACATATCAAAAAATCACAGATTCTGTGTCTCCAATTCATATTTATATCGAAGGCGATGGATATGCATTTGACGGGGCAGGGCGCGCAACCGCCGACCCAACACCACGCGGAACATTTATGCGCGACTTGGCCATACGCGACACGCATATAAACGTTGTGTATATGGCGCGCCCCTGTCAGTATGTGATGTCTGGTGGGTGTAATCGGTCTGATTGGACGGACGGTCGCTTTTCACCAGAAATAATAGATTCTATGTCATCGGCAATAAAACAAGTTGCCCAAAACCGACCTATAATTTTAATAGGATACTCTGGTGGCGCGATGATTTCGGGACTGGTAATATTGCAGAACCCGAATTTAGATATGCAAAAATGGATAACTATTGCTGGTGTACTAAACCATAATGATTGGACGGAATATTTTGGTGATACGCCGTTGTTTCGGTCGCTTAACATTTACGAATTGCCGCATCTGCCCCAGATACATTATATTGCAGATGGCGATACAGTTGTGCCAAATTCGTTATCTTATAAATGGACGGCGGGACATATATTGAAACAGATACCAAATTCTACGCACTCAAATTTTCCTGATATAGAATTAGAATTTACATATTGATAAATGACAAAAATATGCTATACGGTAATGTTATGACAAACATAAGTATTTATCCGATATTCAATCAAAGCGAAACAGATGTACAAGACACATTTGTAGAAATTCGTGCCCAAGCATTGGCAAAAAAGGGGATTTTTTTTAATGAATCTGATATTGATAAATGCAGGGCTATTTTGCAGTGTTATTGGTTGAACAAGCCTGATAATTTTGCATTTGGTGCATATATCGACAAACAAATGGTCGGACAAATAAATGGTCATTGTACGACAACCGCGGCATTTGTAGATAATTTATATGTGTTGCCAAAATTTCAAAAACATGGCATTGGGCGACGGTTATTAAGCGCCACAGAAAAATCTCTATCAGTACTAAGGGATAATATCATATTATTTTCATCATATGACGCGCGTAATTTTTATAAAAAACGTGGTTATTTATTGGTAAAGGGTGATGATTTTTATAAAAAAAATATTGAAAGTATGGGAATTTGTGAGGCTGTCCCATTGTTTTCTTGTACGTCGGAAATTGTTCAAAAGTGCTCAGAATTTTCATCTGGGGAATATTGTTTGCTAGCGCATCAAGTAAATGAATTGCATACACCGGTATTTGTATATCGTGATATTAACAATATTTTATCTGGGTATTGTATTATAGATACAAGTTCTACAAGTATAAAACAAAAAGTATACGGCAAAAGTAATTGGATAAAATACTATCTAAAAAATGCTACAGATAAATATATACAGCAATACAAATTATTACAAACACATATTAGATAAAAAAGAACCGTCAATTTGCTATTTTGTAAATGTTTTTGTTTATGATATAATTTCTAAAAAAGGGAAATATATGTCAAAACTTGTTCGTATCAAAGGAAATCAATTAATAGCCATAAAAGATTCTATAAAGATAACCCCAGAAGACAAGCAATTATTTTTAACTAAAGATATCGGTTTTTTTGACAGAAAAATGGTTGATGTACCTACTTCAATTGTTTTAATTGCAATGTTTAATAAATGTCCATATGCAAGTTCTGAATTTATAAATGAGGTTGGTGTTTCTGCTCCTGAATTTGTAGTAGATGATAATTATATTTATATTTGTCCAATATATTCGGTTGAAACGGTTAGAATCCCATTATTATTGCAAAGAGCTGGATTAAAAATAAAGAAAGAAAAACGCATTGCATATCTTGCGTCATCAAATAATACAGAATATCCATATAATATAGTAAATAAAGATGGCTCATTATTTGAACCAGAAGTGAGTGGGGTGGCAAATGGTTTAGAAATCATTATATATGACGAAGTTTTGGCATTAACCAAGGATGAGTATAATACTTATTTACGTACAGAACAACTTGTGAAAAGTGGGAAACTTAAAGAAATAACAAATGATGATTTGTGTTTGTGGGCGTTGGTAGATGCGTTTCAAAGCGAGAATAAAAAAGAAAAGATAGATGTTATATTTCATGAAATAAAGCATGCAAAAAATAAAATAATTAAATTTGATTATATATTTGAAAATCCGGATTTAAAATTTTCTGCGATTGATATTTATAATATACAGAAAGACGATGAATTGTCCGCAAAGATAGAAGAGGGTATACAGGTTATAAATGCGTACAATCAATCGGAAAATAAAAATGATTTTTCGATGTTTGAATCTTTTTATCCGCTTCAACAGTTGTTACATGTTAAGCCTAAATCAGAGTTTCTGAAATTATTATCGGACATACCGTCAGTTGTTAAAATTATTTGTGCTGATTGGCATAAAAATTATGGCACATATTACGATGCTCAATTTATTCAAAATACATCTGTTGATATGAACCAATTACCAATACGATGTTTTGCAACTGATACAGATGGGTCAGATTATAATAAAATACGCAGTTTGATGTTCACTTACAGTGTGTATAATCCAACGACAAGAACTTATATTAATATGGATTTGTCCCAGTATTTAACACAGCCACCAATCAGTAAAGAAACACAAAATATAATAAGAAAAATGTACACAGATATTATTGTTAAAAAAAGGCAATTGCATTTAAAGCATTATTCGGATGTTGTGAATCAACTTGTGATACAAGATGCAGAACAAGAATATAAAAAAACAGTACTTGATACAGAATATAGAAAAACTTTGGCAGTTTTACAAAGTCGCGGCATAGATTATATTTCTTGTTTAGATTATATATCACCGCAATCGATGTCTCAACAAGATATAGCAAGTCAGACAACGGAAACAGAACCTAAAAAACAAGATTTACAAACACATAAAGACCCCAAAGTTGTTTTTGGTAATGCAAGGGTTGCGATAAGAAAAATGATAGACAGGATGTCGAAGTGGTTTCATAAAAACAAAACTAATTTCAATAATCGTTCTGACTATGAATAAAAACCGCCGTTTGGCGGTTCTTTCATTATTTATTCATTAAGTCTTCAATCGTTTTTGGCGCTTCATCAACAGGTGCGCTTTCATCAACAGGGGCCTGTGATGGTGCGACATTGCCCTGTGTAACCAATTCTTGGCGTAATTCGCTTTGTTGTGAACTTGTGGCAGTTTTTGCAGAAACCAATGCCAACGCAGCACACAAAATAAAGAAAAATGTTGCCAACCACGCTGTCGCGCGCGTCAAAAAGTTCCCAGCCGCCGCACCGGTCAGCGCGCCACCAAACATAGACGCTGCTGCCGAACCAGACATCCCAGACCCTTCTGATTTTTGCAACAGGATTAATCCTATCATTAAAACTGCAACGATAATCAATAATACTAATAAAATAGAAAACATATCTAAATCCTTAAGTTTTTTTGTTTCTGTCTAATCTTAATGTTGAAAACCTTAAATTGCAAGAATTTTCAACAATGCATCTGCGGCGTTTGTGCTGGCTTCTTTCTTAGACGTTCCTTT
>CALCEG010000121.1 GCA_937900435.1 uncultured Alphaproteobacteria bacterium | reverse complement strand
TGGTGGTGCGATTGCGATTGGAACAGGGGACAGGGTATTAATGCTTGAAAACGCAATATATTCCGTCATTGCACCTGAATCTTGTGCCAGTATTCTGTGGAAAGACAATAAATTCAAGGCGACTGCCGCATCTGAAATGAAACTGACCGCACGCGATATGGCAAACCTAAACATTGTGGACGAGGTTATTCACGAACCAGCCGGTGGCGCTCATACAGACTGGCAAACAACGATGGAATTGTTGGCAAAGTCTGTTGCACAACACTTAACAGAATTGCAACAGATTCCTGTTGAAGATTTGCCTGCAATGCGCGCAGATAAATTCTTGGCAATGACACGCGATGTCGAAATATATCAGCCAGAACACAATTCTGAACACGATTAAAAAAATCCCCATTTTATTGGGGATTATTTTTGTCTTTGCAAATGTTTTATATGGGCAATCAAACGCGGATTATAGATATTTTCGATTGGCTTTAAAATATAATCAATATCCAATCCTGCCCGCAAGAAATCATACGGCGTACATGTGTTTTGTCGTCTGACATCAATATCATTCGGCATATTCGCACGACCTGCAGCAATTTCTAGATTGTGCGCAGGCGACAAGAAATATGCTGTTTTAAAGTTATATTCAGATAACAATTTATGCGCTTTGAACCAATCGATTAATTGTCTGGCGTATTTTGGTTCTATTACATCGTATATTAAATTTTTTCCCAGATTATTTTTCACTTCGAATTCTGGAACCCCGTACAGCCATTTTGGCATACCAGGCTGCCAAAACTGTTCATTCACCCACAGGTTTGTACACATTGGTTCTGTCAAAAAATATTTTTCATCACGAAAGAAATAGGGTGCACCATCACTTTCGCCGGCACGCATCGGTCGCGTAGTGGCAGAACGCAGATTATAAAACAATCCTTTTGGTAAGGTGTTCTTGATAAAATACGATTTTCCACTGCCAGACTCACCCAAACAAAACAACAAAGTTTTTTTCATTTTTTACCTTTTCAATAATGCCCCACACAGGGTGGGGCAAAACAAAACATTAATCTTCCAAGAAACTGCGCAATTTTCTGGCACGTGTTGGATGTTTTAGTTTATTTAACGCCTTTTGTTCAATTTGTCTGATACGTTCACGCGTAACACCGATATATTCGCCAACTTCTTCCAGTGTGCTCGTTTTATTCGTACTCATACCGAAACGCTGACGCAATACAGTTTCTTCTTTTGGATCTAATTCAGACAATATTTGCGTCACAATCTTACGCAAATTCTTCTGTGCAGCCGATGTAAATGGATTTTTCGCGGTTTCATCTGCGATAATTTCCAAGCGTGAACTGTCGTCTTCTGTACCAACTGGTGCTTCCAGTGAAATTGGCTTTAGATTAACTTTCATTGCCTTGTGAATCTTATCAACCGGCAGATAGATAATCTTAGACAATTCTTCTGCGGTTGGTTGACGACCATATTTATGCATAAACTGACGCGATGCACGTTGTATTTTGTGGATATTATCAATCATATGCACCGGAATACGAATTGTGCGCGCCTGGTCTGCGATACTGCGTGAAATACCTTGTTGAATCCAGTTCGTTGCGTATGTTGAAAACTTGTTCCCCAAGCGATAATCAAACTTATCTACCGCCTTCATCAGGCCAATATTTCCGTCTTGAACCAAGTCCGAAAAATCCAACCCTAAGCCACGATTGCTAGATTTTTTTGCAAACTTTATAACCAGTCGCAAATTTGCTTCTATCATTTCGCGTTTTGCACGCGCGGCTTCACTTTGTCCACGTCTAACCAGTTCCACGACCTTTTTATATTCTGCGGTTGGCTGACCCGTTTCATTTGCGATTGCGGTAATATCTTCTTGGATTTTCAAGATATCAGCTTCGTGCTTCTTAGCGAAGTTTACCCATACAGAATCGCGATGTTTTTGTAATTTCTTTACCCAATTACGATTTAATTCATTACCAGCATATTCTGCCAAGAAATCTTCACGTTTAATCTTATTCGCCATTGCCAAGCGCAACAATTTACCTTCTAAACCCATCAACAACTGATCGCGTTTTGTTAATTGTTCTAATATCTCAGCAATTCTGTCATCATTCAAACGAATTTTACTGACGTGTTCGAACAATTCCAAGCGCATTTTTGTATATTTCTTTTCCAGTGCAACATCTGGGGTATCCGACGACAGCAGGTTATCCAGACGTTTTGCCTGCAGTTTTTGCATACTGTTAAACGTACGCTTAATTTTCGCAAACAAATCCAAGACCGTCGGCATCAGCGCATCTTCCATCACTGGAATTGGCACCCCTGAGGTGCTGCGCGGTGTATCTTCTTTTTTGATACCATCTTCGTCTTCATCATCTAAATCATCTTCGTCATCTTCGGAAACTGTTGCGTCTTCCAGATCATCTAAATCATCGTCATCCAAATCATCAACGTGTTCCACACCCTTGGATTTTAGTGTTTCAGACAACGCTGCCAACGATTTTTGTTCCGCTTCACTGGAATACATAACTTCCAAATTAACAATGTATCTCAAACGAATGTCTTCATTTAGCAACTGTTGATACCAATCCAACATCGCTTGGATAGTCATTGGACTTTCACACAACCCATATACCATCAATCTAGAAGCTGCTTCGATACGTTGTGCAATGGCAACTTCGCCTGCAGCGGTCAACAATTGGACCGTTCCAATTTGCTTCAGGTAAGACTGAACAGAATCCTGTACCCCCAACACTAACGAACCAGTCTGACTACGTTCCAACTGCTTAGCATAATGTTCATAATCATCATCATTAACATCGACTTGTTCTGCATCAGCATTTAACAAGTTGCGTGTTTTATCTAACGGTTCATCATCACCATCATCATAATAGCGCCCCAAATCTTGTGGGTACGAATCTGTTTCCAACACTTCCAACTCTAAATCCTGTTGAAAGAAATCCAACACTTCTTCGTGTTCTTCTTCTGGCACTTCGTCTGCTTCGGTTGCGGCATCAAAATCCATTTTTGACATATACCCAACTTCCATCGCATTAAACGCCAATTTCTGCAAATTTTCGGGCAAACTTTCTATCAACAAACGTGTTGCTTCGTCCAATTTCTTAGCCATCAAGCACCCTTTTTCCTAAGGTTAATACAGGTTTAACTTAATTTTTAGATTATTTTTTTGCTTTTGCTTTGGGTTTGCTTGCCAACTTTTGTGCCTTTGCAACCGCATCGTGAATTGCAGATTCAGAAACCAACCCCAAAACAATAGGACTTTGAATCTGTATCATCGAATACGAAGCGTGAGTTTTATTGCGAACAGACGAAACAGTTGGGTTTGTGCTGCGCATCAAGCGTGCAACCTGACCATCAGACAATTCTGGATAGTTTTTCACAATCCACAGAATACCGCCCAAACGATTTTGACGGTGTAATTTTGGTGTATAACCAACCCCACGTTTGTTCTGTGCCTTTTGCGCCGTAACAATAGCGTCACGCAATGTCAAACGGGCATTTTCATCGGCTTCACATTTTTCAATATCTTCACGCGTTAATTGTCCACTTAGAATTGGATTAAGTGGTTGAATTTTATATGTTTCCGCATCAGCGATATTTTTCACTTCAAGTTCGTGCAGACCGCAAAAATCTGCAATTTGTTCAAAAGTCAATGCTGTGTTTTCAATCAGCCACAGCGCAGTAGATTTTGGCATATATGGATAGTTCATGGAAATTTCCTCTTGTTAACGTGGGGCAATATACACTAATATTGCCCCAATTTCAAGATATTTTTAATATTTTTTTACGTTCAAGCCAGAATTATGCTTTCTTTACGATTTTATAGCCGTCTTTGCTGTCCAAGACTGTCCAACCGCTCGCATCGATTTCCGCGCGCAAGGCATCTGCCATCGCCCAGTTTTTTTCAGCTTTGGCAACAACACGTTTTTCGGCCAAGGCGACAATCTCGTCTGGCGCGACTTCTTGTTCCAGCGCGCGAACTTTCTGGGCGCGGTCAATAAATTGCAACCCCAGCAAGTCATCTGCAAACCTAATCAACGCTAATTTTGTCGCATTGTTCACATCGTTGGATTTAATAAAATCTTGCACCAAGACCAAAACACTGGCCGTTTTCAAATTATCTGACATTACTGCGATCATTTCATCGTGCCATTTGTTATATAGGTCTTGGTTAATATCAGTTTCGTTTGCATCCAATAACTCCGCAACCCTGCGCACCAGATTAGAATACCCCTTGGCGCTTGCGTCCATTGTTTCCCATGAAAACGCCAATTGTGATTGATAATGACCCATTGCAACAAAATAACGATAAACCATCGGGTCATAGCCACGTTCACGAACCGCATCCATACCTAAAAATTCCCCCTTGGATTTAGCCATTTTTTCGCCAGACTTATCCAACAAGAAGCTGTAATGCAACCACAAATTCACCCATGGCGCACCTGTGATTGGTTCACTTTGTGCGATTTCATTTGCGTGGTGTACACGCGACAAATCTTCGGCGCCAGTATGAATGTCAAAATGATTGCCCAGCAACTTCATACTCATTGCGCTGCATTCTGCGTGCCAGCCTGGAAAACCAATACCCCATGGCGAATCCCATTCCATTTGACGTTTCGCATCTTTTGGCGAAAACTTCCACAATGCAAAGTCCGTCGGATTTCGTTTAGCATCATTAAATCCAACGCGCGCGCCAGCACGATTTCCAGCCAGCGAACCACCTGTCAACGCACCGTATGCTACAAACTTAGACGTATCATAGTAAATTCCATCATCTGGAATTTCGTATGTATAGCCTAAATTTTCTAACTTTTGTACCAATTCGATTTGTTCTGCGATATAGTCAGTTGCATGTGGCATAACTGTTGGTGCAATCATATTCAAATCATTAAAGTCACGCAAAAATTCATCTTTATAAAACTTAGCGATATCCCAAACAGACTTATTATCACGCGCCGCGCCTTTTTCCATTTTATCTTCGCCACTATCGTCTTCGTCATTAGTCAAGTGTCCAACATCTGTAATATTCATAATATGCCGCACATCATAACCGTTCGCCAAGAACATACGTTTTAAAAAGTCATTATGTAAAAAAGTACGCAAATTACCCAAATGAGTATAATGATAAACCGTTGGCCCGCAAGTATAAAACCCAACTTTACCTTCAACCAATGGTTTGAATTCTTCTAATTTTCTTGTCATTGTATTAAATAATTTAATTGCCATAATGCATTCCTTTTACTTCTTCGATTATATTTGATTTTTTTAATGTTTAATGATTATAAAGAATACGCAAACAAAACGTTTGCAAAAAAACGAGATTTAACAACAACAGTAAAAATTAATAAATCTAATTATCATCACGCATTTAATTCTGCCACAAACAACAAACGAAAGTCAAGCAACAAAAATTAAACCCACCATTCGGTGGGTCAAATTTCTGGCGGAGCGTATAGGACCAGAGCCACATCATTTCGACACATGGCAGTTTTAGTATTTTTCTTATGATCTACAATACATATTCTTGTGTCGTTTCTTTGAAAACTTTCAAGTATTTGTAACGGATTGTCAGATGATGCGTCATTGACTGCAATAATTTCAATATCTTTCAATGTTTGGCAACAAACAGATTCCATACATTTTGTCAGATATGGCGCAACATTATATACAGGTATAATGACACTTACCTTTACAGATATATTTTCCCTTTTGTTTTGAATGGCAATGCCTCAAGTAATTCTTTTTGTTTTTGGTGAACTTGCTCAGGCTTGATTTGATACATTTTGCTTAATTGTTTCAAATCCTTATCTGTAAATGATTTTTTGCGCAAATCAAATCGATTATGTTTCTTTATTCCAAAAGCAGAATAATAATCATCGTATTTATAATCACCTCCTGTTATTTTATTAGACAAAATTATTCGAATGTTGGGGATCCCTAGCGAGTCCGCCGCAATCAAACCATGCATGGCAGAACTTATAATATATTCACACTGAGCCATTTGGGTTAACAAAACATATGGGGGTTGTTTAATGTCCAATACGATTGAATTTTTTACCTTTATTTTATTCAACAGTTGGTTATCAGAGTCAACATAGTGCGGTATTATACCTAAACTGTATTTTTTCTCAATTTTTGATGAGTTTATCAATAATGACGCCAATAATCCTGGATCGCCAATCGCTACGTTTTTAGATATTTTTACATATTTTAGTTTGCTCAGTTTTTCTAATGAGTTTTTCCCCCGAACTGCCCTTACATCCAAACTTCTTAAAGCATTCTTATCTGTACTATCTTCTATAAAACCTGTTCCGTATACTATCAAGGGTTTGCGTAAAATTCTGTTAATTTTGTTCTTGAATTTTATTTTTGGAACAACGACAGCCTGCAAAAGAGAGCCGATAGCAACAATATCTGCTTTTTCAAGACATTTATGCTGAATTTTATGGTCTGATAGCTTTTCCAGAATATCCAAATTCAAAATGTCGCCAAAATTGCTAACACTGTTAAAATAAAATAAATTGATATGTTTCTTTATCTTGAACCGGATCTTCTTAAATAGTTTTATCTCATTGCCCTCTATTCTGAAAACAAACCTAGCAATTTTTCTAATTGGTTTAGTCAGCTTTTCAAATAAGAAATATTTTTTCATAATTGGATATTTTTTCTGCAATTTATTTTGCAACATAGCATGTTCAGAGCGATGTTGAAAGTTTCTTGCCTCAGACTTAGGTTTCAATCTGTAATAAAACAATATTTCTGGAATACGATAGATTTTCTTTTTATGGTTTATAACCATGTTTAGCCAAAAATCATAATCTTCTAGAGCAATGTTAAATTCTGTATCATATCCACCGGATTTTTCAAAATCAGATTTTCTAAACAAAGCGGCATTGACTAAGCAATTTTCATGAATCATATTGTATTTTGTGGCTTTTTTTAATTCCATTTCATGAGTTTCGCGTCCAAAATACATCACTCTGCAGGTGATTATATCGCCTTTACCATCCAGCATTGCCCTATATAGTTTTTCAAGACAATCGGACGTAATTATATCATCTGCATCAAGTGGAAATACATATTCAGACTTGGCTTGATTGATGGCGACGTTTCTTGCTGTAACAACCCCTAAGTTTTTTTGGGTTATAACTTTAATTCTATTATCTTTGTCTGCATATTTCTCTAGAATTTTTAATGAATTGTCATTACTGCCATCGTCAATACATATCGCCTCCCAGTCAATAAAAGACTGGTGTATGATGCTATCTAAGGTCTCTGCGATATATTTTTCGCAATTATATACCGGAATAATCACTGAAATTTTTGACATCAGTTCCACTTTATTTTTAAGATTGGTATAAACTCAAACAAATAAACTTTATTGTTTTTAACTTTGAATAATGGGATTCTACACAATCTAAGTCTAAAGATTGTCCCTGTTCGATCCCTATTTTTTTGCCAATATTCACGATATGCTGGGTATTTATTTTGAATCTCTAAACTTATGGCTTCATGGTTTCTATCCATACGTTTTTTTTGGGTGTGTGTCGTATTCCCGTCAAACGCACGATATTTCACTAAAACCTCTTGTATACAGTAAAAAAACGTTTTATCCATCAAACGATTCCATAATTGATAATCTTCACATGGAGTAAAATATTTTTCATATCTTATGTTGTTGTTTTCCAGTACCGATTTACGCAACATAGAAGCCGTGTGTGGGAAATAGCAATTATCTGTAAAGGCACACTTTATTTCATGATCAAATTCTGGGCACGTCATAATAAACCCTTCCTCTTTACACTGAAAAAATTGTAAAAATCCACTGACAACCCCAACTTCTGGGTTCTTGTCTAAAAAGTCTACTTCTTTTTCCAAACGTTTTGGTAAAGAAATATCGTCATGATCAAATATTGCCAGGTATTCACCATTCGCCATTTCTAATAACTTATTTCTAGATGGCGTAATTCCCATATTGTAATCATTTTTTGAATATTTGATACGTTTGTCTTTTTTTGCATATTCCAAGACTATTTGTTCGATTTCATTATTGTCAGGAGAGTCGTTGAGAATTAAAAATTCAAAATCAGAAAAGGTCTGATTCAATATAGACTCAATCATTTCTCGAAGATATTCTGGATCTGTATTGTATATAGGGGTTAATACCGAGACCTTAGGATTGTTAATCGACATTTGGATTCCTTTGTGTATTTTTCCTATTTTAGACTTATCACAATCCAACGATTAAATCAACCGCTTTTTTCCCTGTTAAAACTTTGTAATTTCAATTGTCAAATTGTAATTTTTTGTTGAAAAACAAGCATTTTTTGATTCTTAAGTCAATACATCATTCCGTCGGTCTGTATCCAGACACAATCGATCCTTTCATTTGTCTAGAAACTGACACGACAACCTATTGATAATATTGACTTTTTTATTTCATGCAACCAATTGCTGATTTGCAACAAAAATAATAAAAAAGTCCCATTTTTAGGGACAAATAACTTGGCGGAGCGTATAGGACTCGAACCTATGGACCAAAAATTTCGGTCACAGATTAGCAATCTGCTGCATTACCACTCTGCCAACGCTCCGTTTCTTTTGCGAGTGTTATTATATAGAAACACAAATGCAAATGCAAGCACGAAAATTATAAAACTGTAATAAAAAAACCGCCCATCGGGCGGTTAGAATTTAAATTAAGCATTTTTTGCTTCTTCTGGCATTTTACCGCCGATAATCGCAAATGCTAATTCTGCCTGATGCAAGCCCAATTCAACACCAGCTGGCAATACCAAGTCAGTTCCATGAACCACATCGCCAATGTTCAAATGCGCCAAATCGATGACGATTTTTTCTGGGATAACATCAACCAAACCACGCAAAGCGACTTTACGCACCGCAAAGTTCAATGTACCACCCAATTTCAAGCCTTTAGAAGTTTCAGCATTAACAACTTCGACAGGAACAACCACGTTAACAGGCTTTTTAACATCGATACGTTTAAAGTCCACGTGCATTGCTGCATCGGTTACAGGATTATATTGAATATCCATCAACATTGCATCTTCTGTACCTTGTGAAGTTACAATTTGGAATAATTTTGTACGCAAACCTGGGGTTTTCAGCAAGATTTCAAATTCACGACCGTCCAGTTCAATTGAAACAGGTTCTTTCTTTTCGCCGTATACAACCGCAGGGATTTTATTGTTTTTACGAACGCTACGCGCGGCCCCCTTGCCAGCAACATTGCGAATTTCTGCATTTAAATTAATAGCCATTTTAAAGTCCTTTTTATTATTACTTTTTTAAATTGCATAACCTCCAAGGGTGTTATGCGCGCAACATTATTACCTAAAAAAACAGAAAAATCAAGCGATTTTATTTTGTTTTTGCAAAATCATAAAACGCGCACGACCATAGACTTTATCGCGCAAAACATTCCAAACATTTAAATCTGCATCAACAGAATCCTTGGCATCTTGTTCCCAAACGACAATCGTGCCGACTTGTGCCAACTGCCCCAGTTTTTTTACAACCGTACGCCCCAAATCCGCCAATGAATAGGGCGCATCAACAAAAACCAAATTCGCCGTATTCGCATATTGCTTAACCGCCGCAACGGCATCAATTTGCAAGACTTGCGCCATTGCGCCAACGTTCAATTTTTCTAAATTTTCACGAATTACCTTGATTGATTCTGGCGCAACGTCGGTAAAAAACACACGCGCAGATGTGTATCGCGACAAACATTCCAGTCCCAGTGCGCCGCTGCCTGCGAACGCGTCCCAAACGACCAAATTATCCGCCAAGTCATTAACAATTCCAGATTCCAGCATATTAAACAACGCAATTCGCGCCATATTTTGTGTTGGACGTGCGTTCTGCGGCACGACCAAACGCCGACCTTTATATTTTCCTGAAATTATTTGCAATTTAGAATCCATAATGTAAAGTATAAAGTATGAAATTTATGAATCAAGCATTTGTTTTAGCGCATCGCGCCCAATCACACGAAGATGTTCCAATCGGCGCAGTAATTGTTCGTGATGGCAAAATCATTGCGCGTGGGGAAAACCAAGTTCAACAGAAAAAGAACCCCACATTGCACGCAGAAATAGTCGCCATAAATCGTGCTTGCAAAAAACTAGGAACAAAATTCCTGGATGATTGCGATATTTATATAACGCTTGAACCTTGTGCAATGTGCGCAACAGCGATATCTTTTGCCCGAATTCGAAATATATATTTTGCTGCAACCGACCCCAAAGGCGGTGGCATAACCGCAAACGCACAGATATACGAAACAGACCGCCACCTGTGGCGACCAAATGTATATCAAATGCCAGAATTTGCATCTGAATCTGCCGATTTACTAAAAGTTTTTTTTGCAAATCGTCGAAAAAAATAGCGCACCAATGGCGCGTCTATTTATATCAGTGAATGTCCCGTCATTTCTTTTGGTTGTTCTACATCCAAAATCTTTAACATAGTTGGCGCAATATCTGCCAATCCGCCATCTTTCACATTTTCGATTTTCTGGTTCGACACAACAATAAAGTTAACAGGATTTGTTGTGTGCGCTGTCCATGGCAGGTTATTTTCACCGTCCCACATTTTTTCTGCGTTTCCATGGTCTGCTGTTATCAAAACCATACCACCTAAATCTAAGACCGCTGGCACAACACGCGACAATTGTTTATCCAGAACCTCCATCGCGCGAATTGCTGCGCCTTCGTTTCCGGTATGTCCAACCATATCGCCATTTGCGTAATTTAAGATTATCACATCATAATCCCCCAGTATCGGCAACAAAGCATCTGTAATTTCAACTGCAGACATTTCAGGCTTTAAATCAAATGTCGCAACATCTGGCGATGGTATCAAGATCTTCTTTTCATTATCAAAATCGATATTGCGTTCAGAATCAAAGAAGTATGTAACGTGGTTATACTTTTCTGTTTCTGCAATACGCAACTGCGATTTACCATTCGCCACCAAGACATCCCCCAATGTATTCAATACAGCCTCATCCGGCAACAGTGCAGGGCAAAGCTCGTTTAATCCTTCGCCATACTGTGAAAAACACAATATATGCGCATCTGTTTTAAGAATTTCACGCATAATCTGACGTGCGCGATCGCTGCGATAATTCCCGAACAAGAACCCATCTTTTGGTGTAATCGGCACATCGCCTTGAATAACAGTCGGCTTTATAAATTCGTCTGTTTCGCCACGCGCATACGCATCTGCCAACGCAGAATCGATTGTATCTGCAACATACTGTGACTTTGCATTTGCAATCGCATCAAACGCAACTTGTGTTCTGTCCATATTTTGATTTCTGTCCATCGTGTAATAACGCCCCGACAAAGTCCCCCAGAAAACTCGCCCAGAATCAAAATATTCTTTTAATTCTTGTTTTATTTGTTCGATATATGTTGGCGCAGACTGGGGCAGGGTATCACGTCCATCTGCAACAAAATGCAAACAAATCCTAAGGCCTTGGTTAGCGATATATTTAACAATTGTCAAAATATCATTTACATCAGAATGAACACGACCATCTGACATTAATCCTGCGACATGAACAATTCCACCATCGTCAGAAACGTTTTTTATAAAAGATTGTAATTGAATGTTTTTATTCCAATCTTCGATTTGAAACCTGCGCAAGAATTGATTAACAACCCTGCCTGCGCCGATTGTGATATGTCCAACCTCGGAATTTCCCATTGTGTTTTCAGGCAGCCCAACCGCAATTCCACTTGCGTCTAGTCTAGAATGAGGATATTTTTCCAACAAACTATTAAAAAACGGCATTTTTGCCATTGAAACAGCATTGTGTTCATTCATAGGGTTAATTCCAACCCCATCCATAATACATAATAACAGTGGTTTTATCATCAAGAAATCCTTTCTTATCTTTTTACATGCACAGGTTATCATAACAGTTTTTTAATTGCAAAACCAAAAGAAAAATTGTATAAAACATAACATAGGAAACACATCTTAATCATCTAGAGGACGAAAAATGAGCAAAAAATCATTTGTACCAACACCGATTGACGAGCATATCGGTCAACGTATGCAACTACGTCGTGTTATGATGGGAATGTCTCAGAAAGATTTGGCCAAGATTTGCGGTGTTACGTTTCAGCAGATTCAAAAATATGAAAGTGCAGGCAATCGAATATCTGCTTCTCGTTTATTTGAAGTCAGCAGCGCACTTGAAACACCAGTATCATTTTTCTTTTCTGGTTTGCCGGGTCACCTGGAACGCGAACCACGCAATGGACATTCACCCAGATTGCACCTAAGCGACCAAAGCGAATCAGACCCATTGTCCAAGAACGAATCGTTACAATTAATAAATTTATATTGGAAATTACCAACTGACACTCAGCGCGAAACGGTAATGAAACTATTAAAAGCGCTAAACGGACAAGACTAAGTTTTTTATCCCTTAACAAAAAAACGCCCCTTAGACGGGGCGATTTTATTACAAATTACTTTTCAATGTGATATAAACCCGACCTAAATCAGTATTTACCAAATCCCCAGATAACTTATCTGCATCATCAGCTTGTTTTGCAGCATTCAATATTTTATCAAACGCACGCACCAATTGCGCTGCCTGTGAACGGAATACAACATCTGATTTTATCATGTCGCGCAATGTTTTTTTGTTTGTTGCACCTAACAGTTTTACCAACCAGCGCGTAAACACATCGTTTTCGCCACTATGGTACTTTTTCCACACAACATCAGGAATTTCTGCCCCCATTGCACACGTCAAATCCTTTGATTGTTCGTGCAATTTTTCCATCATTTTTTCACTTTGTTCCATAAAATCTCGCGAGCTAACAAACCCACCACCATCGACTGGCGCTGCTTTTATCGCTTCCATTGGGGCAGTAGCACGCGCAACCATCATTTGCTTGTTCAGCGTTTGCATTGTGTTTACTGCCTTGGCATAATCAGACATCAAATCTATCATTTGTTGCCGCGAAGCCCCTGCCAAATCTTCCAATTTAATTGCAGATTCAGAAATCGCATCCGTAGATTCTGCAACAGTTGTCTTCATCAGATTTAACTTATCGTTCAGACCATTTACAATTTTTTCCAAACGCTCACTTGTCTCTGCGCTGCCACGCGACAAATCGGGCAGGGCAGAATAATATTTTTCAATCAATGCCGACAGTGGTTGTAATTGCGCGGTCGTTTCGCCAGACATTTTTATAAGGTTTGCCGATTGTCCTGACAGTTGTGTATGCGCAGTATTCATTTCTATCAAGGTTTCACGCACACCTGTTGCCATCGCTTTGACAGATTCTGAAAACGCACCGGCCGCACTTCTGGTGTTTTCCAATGTTGCGTTTGCAACCCCCGACACAGTCTTTAATTCAGAAACAACCCCTGTTGCAAATTCTTTGATTTCATTATCAAATCGGTTCGTTAATGCAGCCAGTTCTGACGAAATATTACGCACCGAAGCCTCGGTCGATGTTGCAGATTGCATCAACACATCAACCGCATCCGCCAGTTTTTTATTTTGTTTATCAATAGAAGATTCTGCCAATCTGATTTGTCCTGCCACAACATTTGCAGTACTTGTTAATGTATTCATTTGACCAGTTAATTGTTTCTTGGATTGTTTGCCAAAACTATCCAACTTTTCCAAATACCCGTCCAACAACCTGTCATTTCGTATCATTATATCTTCATAGTTTGTTGCAGCTGTTTTTACATCATTAAACCCGTTCGCCACAGACGTTGACAATTCAGACAACTTTGTTTTTGTTGTTTCTGTTTCATCCGATATATTTTTCAATTGTGCAGAATTTTTTGCAAACTCTTCCTGCAACAAGCCACTAAGTTCTTTTTCTTTTTCAATCCAATCATTAATTTGCGTTTGGATTTGCGCAGTCTTATCCATTGTATCTTGAGAAGTAGAATCAATTTTTGCCAGCAAGTCATTCACTGTGCTATTAAACCTGTCGGTTGAAACTTCTACATCTTTCCAAGATTGCGACTCAACAATTTGATTCAGTCCACCAACCGTATTATCCAGCCGTCCCGACATTGTTGACAGTTTCTTTGTCGCGTCATCAGCCAAAGATACTAATTTATCATTATGCTCACCCAAAGACTGCTTTAATTCCACCGCCCGATTTATTTGTTCGTTAAGCGTATTTCGCATCATTTGAAAACTCTGTTCGATTTTATTTATTTCATCTGCCAAAATCGTATTCAAGACCCTTGTTGCATCCGCGATTTTTGCGCGTTCTGGTCGTGTCATAATCGTCAACAACGACCCCATTATTTTTTGCGATTTTCTTGAAACAAAAAAGACCATTATCAGCGCGATTACACCCAATCCAAACAACGCCAAAGCGACAAAAAACCAAGTCTGTGTGATTTGCATTCCTTTCCCCTCTATAATATTTATAAAACTTGCAGTTCCTTTGGATTTATACTAAAATATATTTGATAATGCAAGGGCATAAATGATAAAAAAAACAATTCTTTCACCAGAACAAGATATGGCGGCTGACCCGACAAAAAACGTTTGGGTTCAGGCAAATGCCGGCACCGGGAAAACCAGTGTTTTGACCCAGCGATTATTGCGTATCTTGTTCAGAACACATAACTGCACATCATCTGGCATATTGTGTTTAACGTACACAAACGCTGGTGCTGGTGAAATGCGAAACAGAATTTTACGCGCACTGCGCGAATGGGCAATGGCCAGCGATGACGAATTAATTTCTGCACTTGATGGCATATCGATTAACCGACCTGCGACAAAAACAGATATCGCACAGGCGCGCGAAATCTTTTTTAAATACATAGACACACCAGAATTACTAAAAATAAAAACAATTCATGGTTTTTGCGAAGAAATACTGCATCGTTTCCCGCTAGAGGCTGGCATATCACCATCATGGACATTAGTTTCTGACTATGCGCAACGCCTGTTATTGCAAGACGCATTCGATACATTAATAAACAACGGCGCACAAAATGAATATATACTGCCCGCATTTTTTCACATTGTGGACAAAGTTTCAGAAAACTATATAGACGAATTACTGGAACTGTTAAGCGCGCAATACAAAAACTTTTTTCAAGTTGAAAATATTGTTAAGTATCGCGAATACTTTGTTGATACGATTAAAGATTTTTTAAATTTATACAACCAAAAAAAATACACTTTTGACGTAAAATCACTACAATTAATCATTGAAAAAACCACAGAAGATAAAAACACAACAAAAAAACCGGCAAAGTACTTTGATGACATTATCAATACTACAAAACAATACATTGATAAAACAATAGATTTTGAAAAATACAAAGAAATTTATTTAAAAAACGATGGTGCAATAAGAAAACACGTTTTATCCAAAGATTATCTTGTTGACGAAGCTCAACGGGTATACGCATTTGACCAACAAAATATAAACCAAACTGTTTTCGACAACACTATCGCATTATTCGATTTATCTGCAGCCTTTGCCACAGAATACAGAAAGATTAAACAAGCTCGCAACCTGCTGGATTTTGAAGATTTGATATTATACACACGCAAATTATTCTCTAACCGCGCAACTATGGGTTGGGTTTTATCACAACTAGATTTATCATTGTCGCATATTTTGGTTGACGAAGCCCAAGACACATCACCAATACAATGGGATATTATGCGAATGTTGTCTGGCGATTTCTTTACAGATGGCGACACATCCGATATGCCACATTCGCTGTTCGTTGTTGGCGACACAAAACAGTCTATTTACGGATTCCAAGGTGCAGACCCACGCGCGTTCACACAAAGCAAAACAGAGATTTCTTTGCAAATTCAAAACAATATACGAACAATCCAAGAAATTCCTTTAAGTCAAAACTTTCGCTCGACCGCGCCCGTACTACATACCGTAGACAGATTTTTTTCTGACGAACGCATCACACAGATATCAAACTTTGTAAACAATCCGCACAAATGTTTTCGCAACACCGTTGCTGGCGCAGTCGAATTACACAAACTTGTATCCAAAGGCGAAACAGATACCACATTAAACCAATATATACAAACCGTCGCCACTAAAATCCAAGACTTATTAAACACAACCGAATACACCCCATCCGACATAATGATATTGCTGCAACAACGGCATCCAATGGCATTACCGCTGACCACTGAATTAAAACGTCGCGGAATCAACGTTGCAGGCAGTGACAGGGTCAAACTACCAGAATTTCCTGCTGTTCGCGACCTGTTAAATTTAGTTCGTTGGTGCCTGGACCCAACAGATGATTACAGTTTATGTTGCGTATTAAGAAGTCCTTTTTATCGTATGAATCAAGCCGATATTTTTAATTTATGCAAATCAAAAAACGAAATCAACTTGGCACGCATTCGCGAAGATAAAGAAGCGAAAAAAGCAACCGTGTTCGAACAACTGCAAAACACATTCCCGGATATACATTCTGAATTATCCAACACATCTGATTTGGCAAAAAAATTGGGGCCACATTCTTTCTTTACACGTTTTTTTGAAACCAATCAATCCAGACAAAAAATCATTTCCGCACTGGGGCACCATGTAATCGACCCATTGGAAGAATTTATGACAATTTGTCTGGCATACGAACGCACCCAGCCGGGGACCTTACACCACTTTCTTAAATGGTTTATCACTGGCGGCAGCGAAATAAAACGTGATTTAGACGCATCAAATGGTGTTCGTATTGTTACCGTCCATGGCAGCAAAGGTCTTGAAGCGCCAGTCGTATTTTTGATTGATACCACCAGCACCCCAAAAACCGAAGACATCACACCAATTACAACCACAGGTTTGCCTGTATGGCTGTGGACGCCACACAACGATAACAGCACACTGCGCGCAGCCGCGTCCGACAAACATATGCAAACGCGCCTAGAAGAATATTACAGATTACTATACGTTGCAATGACACGCGCCCGCGATGAACTGTACATATACGGATACACAACAAACAAAAGCAGCAAAAACAGTTCTTGGCATTCGCAATTATGGGAAATACTTGCAAACGACACATCGTCTGACTTTATTAGGATATCAAATGACACAATTGCATAACATAATTTCACAACAAGAACGCACCAAACACGCAACAAACGCCGGGGCCAAGGCGCACTTGCAGTTAGGCAGAATAAAAATTCCCACGCACACCAACGGTGTTGCAACCGAAATTATACAAAAAATCAACAAAAACCCAACATTATCAGAATTATTTTCTGTTACTTCTAAAACCGAGGTTCCAATCGCAGGCACACTGAACGGCCATTTTATCAGTCGCCGTATCGATCGCCTGCTAATAGACAATGCCACAAAAACAATAAAAATCCTAGACTATAAAACAGATATCGACCCAACAATTCGCAAGAAAGCATACGTTGCACAAATCAACGAATACGCACAATTACTACACACAATATACCCAACATATAAAATCAGCGGCTATATTCTGTGGACACATAACTTTTTACTGGAAAACATCCCCATAACCACCTATAATCAAAGCCGTTATGTTAGTTAATTTACACATTTCAAACATAGTTTTAATTGAAAAACTGAATCTTGAATTCGGGGCAGGGTTAAACATTTTAACCGGTGAAACAGGCGCAGGTAAAAGCATCTTATTAGACGCGCTGTCTTTGGCGTTGGGCGCGCGTTCTGATATCGGATTAATTCGCCATGGTTGCGACAATGCATCAGTTATCGCAGAATTCGACACGCACAGCAAAACCATCGCCGATATATTAACCGCTGTCGACATCGATTATTCAGACCAACTAATATTACGACGCACATTGGCAACAGACGGAAAAAGTCGCGCGTGGATAAACGATATCCCCGTATCTATAAAAACACTAAAACAGGTCGGGGACGCATTACTGGAAATCCATGGTCAATTTGCGAACCACACACTATTAAATCAATCCACACATAAAAGCACACTTGATTTTTTTGCCTGTGATAATTTGTCTGATTTCAAAACAATATCAGACAAAGTTAAACAAACTTATCACACATATCATTCTGCACAACAACGCTTAAACGACCTGCAAGAAATGCTGGACAAGACAACCACAGAACGCGATTTCTTGGCGCATAATGAGTCCGAACTTGAAAAGTTAAACGTGCAAATCGGTGAAGAAGAAGAACTATCAGCGCGCAGAACAGCGATGATGAACACCGAAAAAAACGCAGCAATTCTGTCCGAAGCAATCGAAGCAATGTCGCCACGCGGCAATTCACTCGATTCCCAAGTATTTTCTGTCGCACACATTTTGCAGCGTATCAAAGGCGACCCAAACCCATACCAAGAACAAATCGATAAACTATACGATATCGCGTCTGACATATCGCAAATAATTCAATCGCTACAACCAGAAAACACCGATATGGACGATATGGACAGTATTGAAGAACGCCTGTTTGCAATACGCGCCGCTGCGCGCAAACATCGTGTTCAGCCAGATGAATTGCCCGAAAAACTACGTCAAATGTCCGAACAGTTAAACGCGATTGATAATTCTGATGCAGAACTGCAAAAACTAAACACGCAAATCAAGCAATATCGCGCCGACTTTGACAATGCCGCCACCGAATTATCTGCGTTGCGCAATTGTGCGGCCGAAAAACTGCGCACTGCACTGCTAAAAGAACTGCCAGATTTAAAACTGGGGAATGCAGATTTTATGGTCGAATTTACAAAAACGAACCCAACATCCAGTGGCACAGACGACATTACTTTTATGATAAAAACCAACCCAGGCTCACCGTTTGCACCATTGCATCGCGCTGCATCTGGGGGCGAACTGGCGCGTTTAATGTTGGCTATGCGTGTTGTTCTGGCTGGCACAGACGATATGCACACATTTGTTTTTGACGAAGTCGACACCGGTATCAGTGGTGCAACTGCATCTGCAGTTGGCGCACGTTTAAATCGACTGGCGCAATCTGGTCAGGCATTGGTTATCACACACTCTGCCCAGGTTGCAGGATACGCAGACAGGCATTTCAAGATTTCCAAGTCTGTTTCTGACGACAAAACAACAACCAGCGTATGTGAAATTTCCGACAACGACAGGATTAACGAAATCGCGCGCATAATCAGCGGCGCCGAAATAACCCCTGAATGCATAACAATGGCAAAAACATTAATCAAGGAATAGCAAATGAAAAAATTTTACGTTATTGAAAACAAAAAACAAAATTTTTATCATCAAGACCTAATTGTGCGCGACCGCCAAGGCAACACCCACACACAAATGATTTATCGTTCTGAGCCACAAATACCCACAGGCACAAAAATAAAAGAATACAGATGCAATGGTTTTGTCGCATTAAACATGGCAACATCATATAAAATCAAAGGCAAACGATATATCGACATACACAGATTTCCACAAAGTCAAAGTGCCATCAAATCCTTTTGGCAAGACTTAAGCTTTTTTGACCGCATTGTTTTAAACGCTGAATTAATGCAGGCTCTGCTACAACGTGGTATTATGCCAACACTAAGCAAAAACACCAACTTGCGTTTGTTCACCACAGATTTTCAATACACACGATAAAAAATCCCCAATATGGGGATTTTTTTATCTTTCTTTTTCAAACATTTGTCGTATTGCGATTTTTAGTGCAAAAGATTCATCTGATGTCATTTTTGTTATTTGCCCACCAGACTGCAAAATGCGTATCTTGTTTTCTAAACTCTGCATTGCTTTTTCGATATCTTTTTTCATTTTTGCCACCTTCTTAGGTTAACCCAACTATAACACTTTTATTCCATCTGTAAACTCTAAAGTTGCAGGAATTCCACCATCAGCGCGACTGATTACATTGTTATCTTTATCACGCACAATGACATAACCACGCGCCAAAACGCTTTTATAACTAAGTGAACCCAACATTTGCCCCAAATGACCAATCGCCTGATTCAACGACATCATTCGCGCCTGTAAAATATTCGGCAACGTTGCCAAGCCATCTAATTTCTGGCGCAGATTAACTGTTTTTGCATTAATAATAATATTCATCGTCCGCCCCAAATCATCCAAACGCTGCTGTTGTTCCATCAAGACTTGTTTTGGGCTTTTAATATTTATAGATTCAACACGTTGCTTTGCATTAATTAATCGCGTTGTAAAGTTACCAGACAAACGCACCCATAAATTATCAATTTCCTGCTTCAAAGCCAACTTAGTTGGCACGACTGCCTCTGCCGCACCTGTTGGGGTTGGCGCACGATAATCCGCCGCAAAATCAATCAACATCCAGTCTGGCTCATGCCCCACACCCGATATTAACGGGATACGACTTGCCGCTGCTGCACGCACGACAATTTCTTCGGAAAAAGGCAACAGGTCTTCCAGCGACCCACCACCACGCGCAACGATAATAACATCAACGTTGTTCATTTTATTAAAATATTCGCAGATTCAAAATTTGTGTCATAAAATATTGGTTACTGTTATCAATGTTTTACATTACTATTATTTTTTGATATTATATTTATAATACATAATTTTGCCCTTTTTCTCCGGAAAAAGGGCAAAATTTCCTGAAAAAACCTCTTGACAAAC
>CALCEG010000120.1 GCA_937900435.1 uncultured Alphaproteobacteria bacterium | reverse complement strand
GGGGGGGAGGGGCAAAAACATAGCAAAAACAAACACTAACCCAAATTTAGTCCTCATATAAATCCCTCAACATACAGAAACATTATATCATATACAGGAATATAAGCAAATACAAAAAAACCACCCATTTGGGCGGTATTTTTATGCAACTTTTTTATTTTCTTTCATAATTTCTATTGCTGGTTTTGTTCCTTTGACAACATCCGCATCGATTACAATCTCCGCCAAGTCTTCTTTATCTGGTGCATCAAACATCGGTTGCATCAATACGCGTTCCAAGATACTACGCAAACCACGCGCCCCAGTCTTGCGCGCAACCGCCATTTTCGCAATTTCACGCAAACCGTCATCGGTAATATTCAAATTTACATTGTCCATATCCAACATCGCCGCAAACTGTTTTACAATCGCATTCTTGGGTTCTGTAAGTATCTTTACTAACGCATCTTCATCCAGTTCCTGTAACGTTGTGATAACAGGCAATCGACCAACCAATTCTGGGATAATACCGAACTTAACCAAATCTTCTGGTTCTACGTCCTGCAAAAAGTTTTTATTTTTACGTTCTTCTTCGGATTCAACAAACGCACCAAAGCCAATTCCACGTCTTTGTGCCGTACGATTACCGATAATCTTGTTTAATCCATCAAACGCCCCACCACAGATAAATAAAATCTTGCTGGTATCCAGTTGAACTGTGGCTTCACCCGGGTGCTTGCGCCCTGCCCCACCTGCTGGAACATTTGCAACAGTACCTTCGATTAATTTCAACAATGCCTGTTGTACACCTTCACCCGAAACATCACGCGTCAAGGATGGATTTTCAGATTTACGCGAAATTTTGTCGATTTCGTCAATATAAATAATTCCACGACTGGCACGTTCCACATCAAAATTCGCATTTTGCAACAAACGCGTCAAGACACTTTCCACGTCATCGCCGACATAGCCCGCTTCGGTCAAAGTTGTCGCATCAGCCACCGCAAATGGCACATCCAGTATTCGTGCCAATGTCTGGGCGAACAAGGTTTTACCTGTACCAGTTGACCCAATCAACAACACATTAGACTTTTGAATTTCAACCTTGGTGTTTTCAGCCATCAAATGACGTTTATAATGATTATAAACCGCCACCGACAACGTCCGTTTTGCTGTATCTTGCCCGATTATATATTCGTTCAAGAAATTACAAATCTTGGACGGCGTTGGCAATTTCACAGCCTCTTTCACGACATCGTGCTTGTTATCTTCGGCCATAATATCATTGCACAAGTTTATACATTCATCACAAATGCAAACATTACGCCCACTGACCAATTTTTTCACTTCATAAACAGCCTTGCCACAGAAACTACAAAACTGCTGATTGTTTTCTGTTTTTGGTGTATTATCATCACTCATTTCTATACTTCCTATGGTGGAAATTATTTACGTTCCAAAATATCATCAATTAAGCCAAACTTTTTAGCCTCTGCCGGATTCATCCAGTTATCACGTTCCATTGCATCGAACAATTCTTTTTCTTTGCGTCCCGTAAATTCGGCCATTTGTTTGATTAACATTTTCTTGTTTTTTTGATACTGATTCATTTGAATTTCCATATCAGTAATCTGCCCACGCGCGCCAGCAAGTGGTTGATGAATCATAATTTGAGTGTTTGGCAACACAAATCTTTTGCCTTTCTTACCTGCCGCTAACAGAACAGACCCCATTGACGCAACCAGCCCCATACCAATCGTTGATACTGGCGCCTTGATATACTGCATAGTATCCATAATTGCCCATCCCGCAGACACATCGCCCCCAGGACTGTTGATATATACAGAAATATCCGCATTTGGATTTTCAGATTCTAAAAACAATAATTGTGCAACGATGCTATTTGCCATTGTCGGTTCAATTTCACCATTAATCATAACGATACGATCACGCAACAAGCGCGAATAAATATCAAACGAGCGTTCACCGCGTGGTGACTCTTCTATAACCATTGGAATCAAAGCCATAATACAAAACCCCTTTATTTATCTAAGAAATTATACCACAAAAAATCCGATTCGCGAATATAAGATACAAAAATCATAAAAAAAAGACAAAAACCCATAAAAAATGAATTTTCGCCTTAATATTTTTGCCGTTTTACATGCACTCTAAGAAATTAACCGCATGTAACACCGCGCTTACCAAAGATTTTTGCCAAATCTATTGTTTCCATGCCTTTTTTCAAATTCGCTGTCCTGTTTGCGGACAAAGAATTCAAATTTTCGACACCAATATTAAATTTACTTACCATATCAGTCATTTTAAATGCCTCTTTTAAAAACATCTCTCTGACACGAACAAAACATACACTAACAAAAATATTTTGTCAAGTATTTTATTGTTCACACCCATAATCACCGCACGATTCCACAGAATACTCTTCCACCTCTATTGCCATTGGCACAGGTTTTGGTTCTTCGGTATAGTGAATTTCTTTGACCACACGCACACGACGATTCGCTGCATTTGGTGTGTTGTCTGGGGTCGGCACAGCCAAGTCTTCTTCACCTGCAGACACAGCAACAATCTGGCTGGCTGGGATTCCGTACTTTATCAGCATTTTTTGTACTGCTTCGGCACGTCTGCCACCTAATGCATAATTATAATTGCTGGACCCTGCGGTATCAGTATGACCAACAACAGAAACTTTTATATTTTTATTTTCCTGCGTTGCCGTTGCCAATTTTTTGATTAATTCCTGATATTCTGGTTTTATTGTTGCCTTGTTAAAATCGAATCGAACTTCAAAAATCTCTTCCATAATATGTTGCGTTGGTTCCAGCGGAATCTGTTGAACTTTTATCATTGTTTTTTCACCAGCCACTGCCTGCAACTTATCCAATCTGTCATTTATCGCCTGCAATTCTGCACGCATTGCCATCATCATATCGATAAACTCTGCGCGCGAAACCAATTCTTCCTCCAACATTGGGATTTCTTCTTGAACAGGCGCATCTTTTTCGGCGACACTGATCATAAACGAAGGCGCCTCTGTAACTGGCTGAACAGGACAATCAGCAGCACCATTTGGACACGTCTGAACAGACAACGAGTTATTACTATCACTTACACTATTATCCGTCGCGCTTTTCGTAACCGTTTTATCCCCACCAAAGATATTTTGATTAAAGACCAATGGACGCACTGGTTCTGGATTAATCAAATGTTGTGGCACATTGACATTATTTACAACAATCACACCTTCACGCGGACGCGATGAACTGCGCACAGAATTCATAGAATAAGTATCAGGATAATAAGTCTGGGCAACTTGCTGGGGTTCTTGTTTTGTATCGTGTACCTTGGCGAAACAAGTTTTTTCTTCGACCACTTCGCCATTAACAACAGTCGTTGTTGAACCACAATTTTTCAAAACATCCAATGCCTTGGCAAAACGGTCCTGACACTGATTTGCGGTTTCAATTTGTCCACTTGCGCTTGCAGACAGCCAGCAATCAAATTTGGCCTGTAATTCCGCCATTAAATCAGGGCTTGATTGCAACGCATCCGCATTCAAGTATTCCACCAATTCATTGTATGCACTGTTTAAATTAAATGCCATCTGTTCATCATCAACAATCCAATTTTCCGGCGATTCAGGGAAAGGAACTTCACCACTAAATGCAGCGACCGCCTTGTTCGCGAACAGTTCGCCAATATCTGGGTAACCACTGGTACGCGCATTATATATTGCATAAGAACGATAATTCATCGCCAACTGATTCAAAAAAGAATCTTTATGCGGTGCAGAATAAACATCCAGCGATTCGATATAATCAACAGTCGGCGTTGAAAAATCCTGTACCATAACAGGCTCATTCGAACGCGCACACGCGGCCAGCACACTAACCAAGCTGACCAAGGCGACAGACCTCAACTTTTTCTGAGACACACAGACTGCTGTTTTCATAATCATTCCCTTCTTTTTCTTTTAATCTTTATTATTATACGATTTTTTTAATATTTAGTAAAGCAAAAACATTCAACAAAAAATCCCCCGACCGGGGGATTTTTTTTACAAAGTCCATATTATTATTTATCCAATGCAGCTTTAATTGATTCTGCTGGAAGTGCACCTGGGAACGCTTCTTCGCCAATAATCAAGAATGGTGTTCCTGTGATTTCAAAGCGTTGTGCCAAATCACGAACCTGTGCCAATTCGCGCGCAACAACTTCGCCTTTCATATCTTCCTTCAATTTCGCAGTATCTAAACCAGCTTCTTCTGCAAATTTCATAACATTCTTTTCAATCGCAGCCGCCAATTTTTCTTGATCATTGATTTTTTCTTCTGGACGATATTCGCGTGTCATAATCATATCAACCAATTTTGCAGCCTTGTCCGCATCTTGGATTTTAGCAGCAATCATTGCACGCGCTGGCGCATCAGACATTACACCATGAATCGAGAAGTTTTTAACAACGACTTTCACGTCATCACGTTCTGCCAATACGCGTTCCAATTCACCATGTACACGACGGCAATAACCGCATGAAGCCGCTGTCCAAACAAAGATTGTTTTTTCTGCATCTCTGTTACCCAAGACAGGTGCATTTTCAATCATTTCTGCAGCACTTTCGCGAACATATTTGCGAATCGATTTATTTTTATCTTCTTGTTGTTTTTTCTGCAAACCTTCGACCATTTCTTGAACGATACCAGGATTAACATCTGTCAGATAATATGGAACATACAAGCGGCAAACACTGCCAGCCAACAACAAAACAGCAATCAATTTGATTAAGTGTTTTGTAAATTTTGCGCCATCTGTCGATTTTTTGTCGCCACTATTCAGCAACGCACCACCGAACAAGAACAACGCCGCACCTAAAACAAGTACTAAAATTGTCAACGTCATGATTTTTCTCCTTCTTATGTTGAACTAAGCATACGATAACAAAATAAAAAAAAATCGCAAGAACTAAATACATAAAAATTAACACCGCTTCAAAATCTTTCGCATCATTGGCAATTCACCACCTTGCTGCAAATAA
>CALCEG010000119.1 GCA_937900435.1 uncultured Alphaproteobacteria bacterium | reverse complement strand
GAAGGAAGTCCGGCGAAAATATAAAAGAAGTCCCTTTGATTACGAAAAGAACGCAGTCCTGGCAGTGTCCAGTATTTACGGCGTTGACCTGATGATGGACAATGTTCTATCTTGCCGGGAGCGTCTCTTCAAGATTTGGGACAAGGAGTATAAGGCTGTCTGCAAGAAGGAAACCAATGACCAGACAAGGGATGCGGTTCGGTTCATTCTCGGCAGAAATATCGTTTTTTGCCTTTTGCGGAAAGTGATTTCATTTTATCTGTTATCGGCGAAGAGTTTGGTTTTATTGGGGCTTTTGCGTTGTTAAGTATTTATACTTGGATTGTTATCGTTTTGTTCTGGGCTGCGAAAAAATGCCGAAATAGATTTGGACAATTAATTTGTTTTGGTTTTATGTTGAACTTTTTTGTTTATTATTTTATAAATATCTCTATGGTTTTGGGATTACTGCCGACCGTTGGGGTACCGTTGCCATTAATGTCTTTTGGGGGCAGCAGTTTGTTATCGCTGATGTTTGGTTTCGGGTTATGCCAAAACGCATATATACATAAAAATCAACAGTTATCTGCAAAAGGAAGTTAAGGTTATGAATTTACTTATCGTGGAATCACCATCAAAAGCAAAAACAATCGAAAAATATCTGGGCAGTGGGTGGCGTGTTATCGCATCTGTTGGACATGTGCGTGATTTAGTTCCTGAAAATGGCAGTGTTGATACAGAAAATAACTTTAAGATGAAATGGCAAATTATGCCAGGTAAAGAAAAACAAATAAAACTGATTACAGATGAACTAAAAAAAGCAGATGCTGTTTATCTGGCCAGCGACCCTGACCGCGAAGGAGAAGCCATCGCATGGCACTTGCTGGATATATTGAAAAATAAAAAATTGCTAAAAGATAAAAAAGTCTATCGTGTGGCATTCCATGAAATTACAAAAAAAGCCGTCCAAACCGCAATCGAAGCACCACGCGAAATTGATAAAAACTTGGTCGATGCTTATCTGGTCAGACGTGCGTTGGATTATCTGATTGGGTTCGGTATATCGCCTTTGTTGTGGCGCAGGAACCTGGGTAAATCGGCTGGGCGCGTACAGTCTGTGGCAGTAAAGTTGGTTGTTGACCGCGAAAAAGAGATAGAAGCCTTTAAACCTGTTGAATATTGGTCGCTGGAATCTGTGTGCGCAACAAATGGAGGGGATTTTAAGGCAATGCTAAATAATTTCGATGGTAAAAAAATCGAAAAAATGACCATCGAAAACCAAGAACAAATTAATAATATCTTATCTAAGATTGGAACACCAATTATAAACGCAACTGTTGTTAATATAGACAAGAAAAAAACAAATAGAAAGCCAGCCGCACCGTTTACAACATCAACCTTACAGCAAGAAGCGGCACGTAAATTGTACTTTGCTTCAAAACGCACGATGAGTGCGGCACAAAAATTGTACGAACAAGGTTTGATTACATATATGCGTACGGACGCAACAAACCTGAATGCAGATGCAGTAAACGAAATTCGTGGTTTTATCGCACGCGAATACGGTGAAAAATTTGTACCAAGTACACCAAACATATACGCAACAAAATCTAAAAACGCCCAAGAAGCACACGAAGCTATTCGACCAACCCATTTTGATGCGCCAGCAAAAAATTTAAGTGGGGACGAGGCAAAATTGTATGACTTGATATGGAAACGTACAATCGCCTGTCAAATGACAAATGCTGAATTTGATTCTGTGGCCGCCGATATAGAAACAGAAAACAAGGTCGCAATTTTCCACGCGGTCGGTTCAACGCGTACTTTTGACGGATTTATGAAAGTCTATACCGAAGATAAAGACGATGAAGACGAAAAGAAAGAATCAAAATTGCCACCGCTAAATATTGGCGATATTGTTTCTGTCAAAGAATTAATCCCAGAACAACATTTTACACAGGCACCACCCAGATATACCGAAGCGTCTCTGGTAAAAAAATTGGAAGAACTGGGAATAGGGCGACCATCAACATACGCGACAATTATGTCAACTATTGTTGACCGCGCGTACGTTGAACAAGATAAACAAAGACGTTTTCATCCGACCAGTGGCGGGTGGGTTATTGCGTCTTATCTATCAAAATATTTTACAGACTTGGTTGATGTAAACTTTACCGCAAAAACAGAAGACACTTTGGACGATGTTTCGAATGGAAAGACCGATAAGATTGATGCGCTTAATGCGTTCTGGAAACCAACCGATAAAATGATAGAAGGTGCACGCGGAATTAAAACATCTGATATTATCGATGAAATAAATCAGTTTATGTATAATCACTTGTTCGCAGATGGTAATAATGTATGTCCAGAATGTGGGGCAAAACTGGGGATTAAATTATCTAAATTCGGACCGTTTATTGGTTGCGAAAAATACCCAGAATGTAAATATACAAAACAATTAAATAAAAATGACAAAGCCGCGCAAACCGCAGAATCTGCTGTACAGACAAAATCTGATGCGGTTGAATTAGGAGACGGAATTGAATTTCGCGTTGGGAAATTTGGCCCGTATGTGACAGATGGCGCAAAAAATGTCGCTGCAAAACAATATACAGCCGAAACAATTACACTGGAAATTGCACGCGATTTGCTGGCAAATGTCGGAAAAAAAGCTGAGCCTATTAAAATCGGTGAAAATCCAGAAACCAAGAAAATGATTTTCTTTTATCCATCTGGTCGATATGGGGCGTATATATCGTCTAATCGTGTGAATGTTTCAGTGGCACAACAACCGGATTTGGAAACCGCAATAAAACTAATAAACAACAAGGCAAAGAAAAAATAATGGCACCAGGAAAGTTCAACTATTCTAATTTTACAGACGAATTGCGCGCAAGATTATCTGTATTGGACGTGGTTGGACGTGTTGTGCCGTTAACAAAAAAAGGGCAAAATTATTGGGGCTGTTGTCCATTTCATAATGAAAAAACACCAAGTTTTTCTGTAAATGAAGAAAAGGGATTTTATCATTGCTTTGGTTGTGGTGAACATGGCGATATTATTTCGTTTACAATGAAACATAATAATATGGACTTTAAGGCCGCAATTACAGAATTAGCAGCACAAGCTGGTTTAAAAATGCCAGATTATAAGCCGCGCGACCCGAATATTGTAAAACGCGAAGAATCTTTGTTTGATATTTGCGAAAAGGCCGCACAAACATACAGCGAAAAACTGTTTACCCCAGATGGTGCGGTTGCACTAGAATACGCCAGAAATCGTGGATTTTCCGATGAAGACATAAAAAAATACCGTATCGGATACGCACCAAAGAATAATATCATCGCCAATAAATTTGCAAATTCTGCCCACTTGATTGATTCTGGGTTATGCAGGCGCGGCG
>CALCEG010000118.1 GCA_937900435.1 uncultured Alphaproteobacteria bacterium | reverse complement strand
TGTGCGATATGTCAGGGTCCCTGTCATCTTGGCCGCGTTAAATACGTTTGCAGTGTTTACAGTCGCGCTGCCGTCAAGTGTGCCATGCAAAAATAATACAGGGGTTTTTATTTCGCCAATAACATGACCGCCACGTCCAATAACAACAGTTTCTGCGATGATGTCGCCGATGACTTCGCCATGAATTTGAACGGTGTGGTCGGTCTTGATGTTGCCGGTTAGTTTGCACCCTGCCCCGATGACAGTTGGTGATTGTTTTTCTGTTGAGTTTGTAAATGCTAGCATTGTTTTATTCGTCCTTTACAAATTTAGTTGGGTCAAAGGGTGCGCCTTTGTACCGGATTTCATAGTGTAAGTGTGGACCAGTAGAACGACCAGATGAACCAGCCAAGCCAATAACAGTCCCAGGACGTACCCAGTCCCCACGCGAAACAAGAATTTGTGATAAATGTGCGTAAAGTGTTGTAAAGCCCAATCCATGGTCGATTTCAACCGTTGTGCCATATCCAACGCGTTCCCCAGCAGATACAACACGACCTGGGGCAACCGCCATTAATTCTGTGCCGATTTTGCCGGCAAAGTCAATTCCACGATGCTTTTTAGGTTTGCCTGTAAATGGATCGTTGCGTGTGCCGTATTCTGATGTTATGCGTGATTTTACGGGCTTGCCCAGTGGTAAGATTTCATTTAGACGTTTAAGACCATTCCAGTGTTCCAAACCAGCCGCCAATTTTTTATACTTTTCGTCCATCGTTTTATCAAATTCAATCGGCGAAAAGACCGAGCCAACCAATGGATTTGTATATTTGTTCGCGTTGCGTAAAAGTGTCTTTTGTGTCAAGCCAAGTGATGTGAGTGTGCTGTTAATACGCTTGATATTTTGTTGCAGTTCGTCTGTGTTTTCTTTGGTTAGTGCGGCGATTCTATCTGTGATTATGTTGTCTGCATTTGCGATTTCGGTCATAGATTCAATTAGTGTTGCGTTGCGCCGTTTTAGTTCTTCGTTTTCTGCACGCGTTAATTCGTATTCTGCAGATAGTTCAGATAATTTGGCGTATTCTGCGGCATAGTCTTCGTTCTTTAGCATTTCTGCAATGCGTGTGCGTAAAAAGTCTAGTTCACCCCAAGTCTTGATACGACTGTTCATCAGTTTTTCTTTTTCAGCAGGTTTTATGTCGGGGGTGTTTAAAATCTTGTCGTCAATGACGTTCAAATCGCGCGCCAGATTATTGAATTTTGTCAGATATGTTTGTAAATCTGTCATATGGCGCGCGTGTAAATCACGTTCTTCTTCCAATTGATGGGTGCGCATCTGCAACAATGGACGATGGTATACAAATACATAGGTCGACCATAATGCCCAAAAAATCAGCCCAACCTTGCCAACAAAGCGCGTGAAACGCCAAAAACTGCTCTGTTCATAAGTATAGACATTACCGCGTGGCGTGTCCATTACTGTAAATTCGCGTGGGGGAAATATGCGAACAATTACACGCCATATCGCACGAAATGGCGACGTGATAAATGCCCATAGTGATGTAAAATATCTGGTTATAAAATTTATCATTGCTGTGATAGTTTAGACAAAAAATCTGCAACAGTCAAGCCGTCCCATAATATCTGGGGGGTGTTCATAGAAATACCACGATGTATAACGCTGATGCCGCGTGTGCCCAGTCGACCCGATATCAGTACGCGTTCTGCGGTATCTTTGGCACCAAATAATGGCAATATTTGTATGTCGCCAAGTTTTTTCGACATCGCAGAAATAACGGTCGCAGTAGTTGCCGCGTCTGTTATTATGCAAAATGTACCCATTGGACGTACGCGCGAAATGCAACGCGATACCCATTCTGTCAGGTCTGTATTATGGTGTGCGTTATGTGCGGCAGGTGTGCCATAAAAATATGGTGGGTTTGTTATTACCATATCAAATGTTTCACTGGTGCGCCATGTTGTAATGTCTGTATTGATTAGCTTGATGTCTGCGTTGTTTAGTT
>CALCEG010000117.1 GCA_937900435.1 uncultured Alphaproteobacteria bacterium | reverse complement strand
CGATACCGGTCAAAGTTTTAATGCCGGGCGGTCAGGTATCAAAACGTAGTCTGGAAACTTATGTTTTGAATATTCCAGAGTTTGAAATAAAGCCCAAGATATGGATATGGCACAGCGAACATGGTGAAAATACATGCGATGAATGTTCGGGGAACGATGGAACAGTCTATGAAAACAAAGAATATATACCAGTTTGTCCCGTTCATCCAAACTGTCGCTGTTGAGTTGAAGAAATAGAGCTGGACAAAAACGGCAAGAAAATAGGCACCAAGGTTTACAAAGGTCAAAAGCAAGAAACACAAAAGGCAACAGATATGAAAATGAGTGATAAAGGTATTGAGTGGTTAAAAGGTAAAGAAGACAGAGTGTTAGACAAGCGGGGCAATCATATTATATATGATGATGCTACGAAAAAACCAGTAAATCCAAACGAGCCTTTACCAAAAGGTGCAACAATTGGCTATGGGCATTTGGTAAAGCTGGGTGAAGATTTTACAAACGGAATTACAGAACGGCAGGCGATTGCATTATTGCGTTCTGATATAGCCACGGCAGAACGCGCTGTGCAAGATAATATTACAGCACAAATGTCGCAAACCCAATATGATGCCCTGGTATCTTTGGCGTATAATATTGGTGCAAGTGGTTTCAAAAATTCTACGGTTGTGAAATATATAAACAATCCAGATTTTCATGGCTCTGTTTATTCGGATTTGGAGTCCGCATGGAAAGCATGGAATCGGACCCAGGGAAAAGTATCAAACGGTTTAATTAACCGCAGGCAAAACGAATGGAATTTGTATAAACGCGGTATATATTGATTTTTACAATCGTATCATTTATACTACATTGCATGAAAAGACTTGTCTTATGTTGTGTATTTTTGATTGGTTGTAGCTCTACAGACAGCAAATCTTGTGAGTTCTGCGGCAAATGGTCTTTTGACCGATTTGAATATGCTGGATACATAACTGCAGATTGTGAATATGTTGCCCAGAATTTTTATGAAAATACTTCATTTGAAATCAATAGTTCAAACATCGCCATCGGCGGTTATGATAATGACGAAAAAGTCCAAGAAATTTTGGTAAAAAAAGATACAAACACAACAGAAAAATTTTATGCACCCAATCCAAATTCTATATATGTTTATTTGGATGGATGTAAGTTTTATTTTCAGCGTGATTAGTGATTATTGAATCATCGACATGAGTTGTTCCAGGTATTGTTTGGCGGCATTAAATTTTGATGTCGCCGCATTATACACAGGTCGCATTGAATCAATCAAGAGCATTACATAATTTGCCGGTATGATTTTTACTGTTATCTTTTTCAATTTCCGCTAATATTTCGCTCAACAAAGGGCCTAAGTCAAGCACTTGTTGCACGTCTTGGGGTAGAACGCAGTCAAACGTGGGGCCCCATTATAAAACGTCCCGTCAGGGGCGTTTTTATTTGAAAAAAAATTGCATTTTGTGGTATAATAAGTGCATTAAAATCTGAAAGAATAGATTACTTAAAAGACACAAAAAACTGGGTAACGGCAAAAAACGGTTGGTTGAAAAGAGTAAATAAATACTAATTACTGTCTAATCCATATCCCTTCAAGTGTTGCTTGTATGCCACAAAAGGCGCTAAATGAATCTGCATTAATAAAATGCAGATTCATTTTATCTTCTGCCTCCATTTGAAACAATATACCAACAGGAATAAAATATTCCGTATCTGTCTCTCTGTCATATTGATATTTTTTACCATTGTATTCTGCCTTATCTGCGCTGATTTTTATTTTACCTTCAACATCACAGATATGTAAATCGTACCAAGATTTCAATTTAAAATCACACGTTGTATCAACACAATCGAAAATTTCCATCACGCCACCAAAAACAGTGTCCTGGTCATTTAGATACCACTTCCCCACCCACTTTTGGGTTGTGATTTCACATTTTGCCGACTGATGAATCAGCATACAAGAACATAAAATGTATATAAGAAAATGCGCGTTTCTGGTCATATATATGTATTATATTGCTATGCATAACAGGTGTCAATTATGAAAAAATAGATTGCACAAAGGCAATTAATATTGATTTTTTATTATCTTCTTTGCCATAATACCAGTCTGTAAAAGATACAGGACCAATCCCCGAAGGAACATACGTTGCAAGACAGAGTGAGTTGCAACGCATAACCCCATACGGATTGGTTCTGGGGTTCGTAAATGCAGGAACATGGCAGGGTGGCCTATATTCGTGGGGCGGTTCACGAGCAAAACTAGAATCATCACAACAGACAGATACTTATGATAGGGGTGGTTTTTATATTCATGGCGGATGGGGATCTGTGTCCCCACCAGAAATTAAACGACCGCTTGCTGGTCGTTTAATTTTTGTGTTCGCAGATAAAATGTTATGTTTATTCGCCACGCATACACAGACTGTTATTTATAACGGTCATCTACATTCAACCACAGGTTGATTTTGTGTATAAAATCTTTTTTTTCTTGACTTTGTGATTAAATCCAGAAATAATGTTTTCCGTCTTAACAAAAACAGCAGCAGGGGGGGCAAATGAAGCACAAAATTATCTGGAATGCGATTGAAACACTGGCCAAACAAAAAGGGTTGTCTTGTTCGGGATTGGCAAAATTAAGTGGACTTGATGCGACAACTTTTAACAAAAGCAAATGGCATTTCCCGGACGGCAGTCCCCGTTGGCCATCGTGCGGCACGATATCGAAAATAATTGCCGCAACAAACATCAGTATTGAACAATTTGCAGAAATTTGCGCCGCCGAAAAAGAAAAGCTACAATCCACCCCAGAAAACGATTAATCCAATTTCCCACCGCCCGATTTGGGCGGTGCGGTTGTTTTGTTATTTCTATCGTTGTTTTTCTTTTACATATTCTGCAGCACGTTTGCGTTGGGTTATATTGTCAAACACAGCCACAAACTCTGCTGGATTATTTGGCTTTTGATACCGCACAACGATTTCATCACCATCGTGCGGGAATATCGCATCTGGCTGCAAAAATATGTGTCCCTGGACAACAGTACCTTGGCGATTTACACCCCAGAAATGCGCAGGGTTAGCATAGTAGCCATGCCTAACATTTAGTACTTTTACTGTATCCTGTGTGTAAGATGGGTCTGTGTAATCTGTACTAATGGCATCTTTGATTTTGTTGTCAATATCCTTGCACCCCGCCAGCATCAACAGCGCAAACCCCATAATCGGTAATTTATGCAGATATCGTTTCATTTTGTTTTCCTTTTAACGTTATTTTTGATTTTGCATTTGTTCACGAAACAACTTTAATTTTATGCAATCAGCTTGGTTGACTGCACATTTGCTGCTGGTCAGGAATATCATCTGTTTATCCAGACGTATGTTTTCTAGCATTTGACGATATAGTTCATCAAAGCGTTCTTTTGCAGAGCAGTCCAGATTTGGTTCACAGATACATTTAGTACTCATTAATTACCCCTTGGTTTTTTATCGTTGTTTATAATGGTCACAGTATTTGACGATTTTCTGTGCCAGTTCGTTTATCCGTTTCTTTGCACATTCTATGTCATAAAAAGAAAAAACATAATACTTTTGAGTTGCATCAATTATTTCGCCGTTTTTACCCTTGTACCGCTTAATTGGCTGACCGTCTATGGTTGGACAACACAGTGTTTCAGTTCCCTTGCTTACAGACAATGCTGTAAAGTGATGAAAGTCAAGTTTACAATGCTTGTCACAGCCATCGCACATTGTTCCATCGGATACATTATGCAAATTTGTTTCTTTTTCCTGTGTAAAAGACATTTCATATCCTTTTATCGTTGTTTTTCATGTAATGTCTGCTTAATGTGTGACAACATATATTTAATTTCTGACTGATTATTCAGTATTTCCAGTTCTGTTTTGCTGGGGCGCAGGATTTTATATTGCCGGCATACCGCATCATCTGGGGCATCGCAAATACAAGTTGAACCACGCTTGTGTTTGCAGTCTTCGCCTGCAAAATAGTTTCTGCAAATTTTAACTTTTTTATTCCAAAATGCCATTTTGATTTTCCTTTATCGTGTCTTATAATTGTCACACAGTTTTGCGATTTCGCGTGCTTTTTGTAAAAGTTTTTTGCTAAGTTTCGTCTTTGCCGCGAAATTATTTCTATAAAATACGTCTGCACGATATCTTGCAGTCATCAAGTCGCCGTATTGATTACGGTATAGTTCTATGCGTTTTCCGTCAATTGCCGGTGCAACAAAGTGTATAGACCGTCCCAATTTGAAAGAAAAGAATTTGCTTAGCTTGATTTTAGCGTTTGATTCACAATCATAGTTTGTAAATTCTTCCCAGCCCAATCTACAACGCTTGTCACAGCCATCGCATCTGTTGATGTTTATTTCTTTTTCCTGTGTAAATGACATTTTATTACCTTTGTTATCTTGTCTTGTAATGGTCGCAGTATTTAACAATTTCATGTGCCAATTCAATTGCCTGTTCTTTTGCAGACCTATTTAAATGAAATGGCACCTTTCTGGACGCATCAATTATCTGACCGTTTGGACCCTTGTATTGCTTAATCTGATTGCCGTTTATGGTTGGACAAAACCAGTCTTCCACTCTGGGTATAAGACAATGGAAATTAAGACGACAGAAATTAAGACGATAGAAATAATGAATACCAAATTTACAATGACAGTCACAGCCATTGCAACGTGGCGTTTCGTCAGCACCGGTATTAGCCTGTGGATTTAGTTTTTCTTGTGAAAATGACATTTCGTATCCTTTTATGCTTTAATTCTGTTATGAACTTAGCACAAAATCGCGGGTTTTCAAGTCGTTTTTGACGCATACAAAATTGACCTTTTAGGCAAAAAAACAAACACCGCCCGATTGGGCAGTGGAAAACAGAATTAATCGTTTTACTGTTCGGATTAGTGTTTTGATTTTTCCGATGTGCCGAATGTATTTATAACCCAGTTTTTAATAACTTCTGGGTAAAGTTTTGTGTTTGGTAAATCGGCAATTTTTACTTTTTCAAAATCAATTAAGTCTTCTTGGCTGTTGATATCGTCTGTGTTAATATCGACACGTTTCACAACCTCAATCCCATACAGAAAATTACCATTGGAATCATAGCCCTGATTTTCAATTGCCAGCAGTATACCATCGTGGATTTTGATGTCAGATTCTGCAACCCCCATTTCTTCGTTAAGTTCACGAATTATGCATTGGTTCAGGGTTTCGCCCAGTTCCAGACCGCCACCCGGCAGAAAATAGTATCCACCGGCCAAATGTTTGCACAATATGATACTGTCGCCGTTTAAGATTAAGCATCTGCTAGTTGTTTGTGTGCGCATAAGCCCCCCCTTTTTTTTAGTGTTCTCTTATGATAGTATGTTTAAACCACTGTTCTTGGAACGCATTTATGAATGTGAAATACTATGGTGCTGGTGCAACCCCAGAAGAATCGACCGCGGTTTTTGGACTGGAATCATACTCCGAACAAGAAAATGACAATGGTAATACGTTCAATAAATACATATATGTCGATGGTGTGTTTGGTGGTGTAAAATAACAACAAGTATTTTACGATATACCCCAAGGCTTTGGCCTTGGGGTTTTTGTATAAAAGGTTCTTTATGTTATACAAATAAAAACTTAAAACAAAAAACATCCGAGTGGATGTTTTTTTGCAAAACGTAAAAGTTTCTTAAAATGGGATGTCGTCGCCAATATCTGCAACAGATATTTCTTCGCGTGGGGCAGGTGCAGCCACAGGTGCATCATCAGACATTCCGCCGTCCATAGATTTTGCGCCACTTAAAATAACCATTTGACCAGCAAATTGATTCAATACAACTTCGGTTGTGAAAACATCGGCGCCACTCTGGTTTTGCCATTTGCGTGTACGCAAAGAGCCTTCCAGATATAACTTTGTGCCTTTTTGCAACATACGTTCTGCAACTTCGACCAAATTAGGGTTAAAAATCACAACGCGATGCCATTCGGTTTGTTCTTTCTGTTCGCCTGTTGCGCGGTCGCGCCAACGGTCAGATGTTGCAAGTGAAAAACTGACGACTTTTTGTCCGCTGCCCATTGTGCGAACCTGGGGTTCTTGGCCGATATTGCCAACAAGAATAACTTTATTAATACTTCCTGCCATATCTTCTTCCTTTGTTTTATTGTTTTATTGCAATACTCATTTGACCAATAATATGGTAAAAAATCAAGGGATTTTTATGTGGAAGATAATTAAAACGAAATTTTGGTTTTTGCGATAACGTAAACTTCATCACGACCTGATGGATTGTCGACAAAACCTGCGCTGAACGATTTATAAGATGCCTTGTATTCGATTGATGGAACCGATGCTAAATCGATGGTGTGCTGTGTAAATATATAATCGCCATTAACTGCGCGCCCAGATAGCGTGTTTAGATTCATATTGCCGTATATAATTGTGTCAGGTGTACCGACAGACAGGCTAAAATCACCGTATTTTGCACCAACGGTGACAGATGCAGTGTATATGTTTGAAAAACTTGAAATCATTGAATCAGGGGCGCGATTTGGCGCAGTTATGCCAAAACTAGTTTTATGAAATAATGTTGCGTTACCAAAACTGATATTGCCGTTGTGTCGAACAAAAGTCATTATGTTGCCCGAACTTGTTTGCAAGAAACTGTCGCTGTTTAATATGTTCGTTTGCTTAAACCCGATTTCGATATTTGCAATTTGTGCGCTGGTTTCGTTGTGTTGTTGCAGGTGTTCTTGTGCGATACTGCGATTATACAGCGTGATATTGTCGTTTAGATTTGTGTTAAATGTGCGCCCAAAGTCGTCAACAAATGCGAATGTCAGGTTTTTTGATTGGATTTTGCGACCGATTGGTGCGCTGATACGGGCGCGGCGCATTGTTATGGCGAATTCGTTTGATACGGCAACCAATGGTGTACCCACAGGACGTGTTGCGCGTTCTAAATCCAGCAATCCATGACCATATACTTCGTCAACACCGACGTTGCCTAAATCGCGTGCGGTTGTAAACAACAGGTCTGTAATTTCATTGGATTTCATATATGGAAAGGCTTCGCGAATAACTGCAATCGCAGCCGATACAATCGGGGTGGCAAAACTGGTGCCGTTCAGCGGATTGTCAGATAATGGCGTTTCAAGATTTGTCCCAGGCGCAGTTATGCAGTATTCTTTGGTTATGCCACAGGCATTGCTAAAATCAGCCAGCGCGCCAGTTTCGCTGTCCCATGCAACAACATTTACAAAGTGGCCTTGTAATTCATCAATATGAACGGGCAGGGCGGACAGTGCGCTGGATTCTGATGCGCTGTTATTACCAGCCGCCCACACGAAAATAGCATCGTTTTGATTTGCAGCATTGACCAAAGAATTAATAAAGTTTTGGTCTGTGGTATTAATCATTTGTCGCGTGTTGCGTATTTCTGTTGCGTAAATATTGGTTGCAGACCAACTAAAATTATATATGTTTGTCTGGGCATTGGTCGCATTGTCTATTTCATTGCCGATTTCATAAAAAGATTTAAAATCGCCGTATCTGTCCGCAACCAGATACGAAGACACATTTGCATTTGGGGCGATTTGACCAGATGCAAAATATGCGACATTGCCCCCATGAACTGTGTTTTCTCCAGAATCAAATACGGCTGTTTTTGAACCAGCGCCGGTAAATCCGCGCGCCAAAGAATAGGCCAGTCGAATATCATTGTACTGGTTGTTGTTTTTTTGATAGTCTGCGCTGTCCAAGATTGACGATAATTGTACTTCACTGATGTCTGCGCCAACCATATCGTATTTAGGCAATGTCGGCATCGCAGATGTTGGGGCAGGGGTGGCAGCGTCTGAACTTGCGCTGAATAATGCAATTGCGCCACCGATTAACGCCAATGTTCCAGCCGCCAGACCAACTGTTGTGGCAACAGATTTTTTACCAGTGTCTGCGACATTGCCGCATTCATCAAGATTATGCAGGCGGTATATCTCGCTTGTACAATTGCCAGCAGCTGCGTTCGAACAACACAACGCAACACACAATAATCCAGAAAAAATCTTATCCGGTACTTTCATATATCTATTCATCAACCTTACCCTTATTAATATAGTACAAACATAGCGTTTGTCAATTATATAATTGACGAATTTGTTGTTTTAAAAAAAGTTTTTTTTATAAATTTTATCGATACACAATCGCCGTATTTTTACTTGATTTTTTTGTTGGATTTGTTATTATTGGCGCACGCACTTTGTGCGAAGAACACAGTCGTTTTGTGAAATTTGTGTCCAAATTACTTAATTTGGGTGTTATACAAACGACGAGGATAATAACACAAAAAAAGGATAAAATTATGGCATTGCCAACATTTACAATGAAACAGTTGATGGAAGCTGGTGTACACTTTGGACATCATACACGTCGCTGGAATCCATTAATGACACCATACGTTTATGGCGTTAAGGATAAAATTCATATCATTAACTTGAACAAAACTGCACCATTATTGCACCGTTCTTTGGTCGCATTAGAAGCGATTGCCGCCGCAGGTGGTAAAATCTTGTTCGTTGCAACAAAGCACCAGGCCAAAGACATTGTCAAAGATGCTGCAGAACGTTGTGGTCAGTACTATGTTAACAATCGCTGGTTGGGCGGTATGTTGACAAACTGGACAACTGTTTCACAGTCTATCCGCCGCTTAAAGAAAATGGAAGCCGATATCGCAAATGCTGATAAACTGGGCTTGACCAAGAAAGAAGTCGGCGTTATGACCAAAGAAGTTGAAAAATTGCGTGATATTTTCGGTGGTATCTTGGAAATGCATGGCGTACCACAGGCGATGGTTGTTATTGACGTGCCACGCGAAATGAACGCAGTGCGTGAAGCAAGAAATCTGGACATCCCAACAATCGCAATTTGCGATACAAACGCGAATCCAGAAATGGTCGATTATCCAGTTCCTGGTAACGATGACGCTGCACGCGCAACACAATTATATTGCGACTTGTTCGTAGATGCGATTTTGTCAGGTATTGAAAAACGCCTGGGCGGCGCAGCTGGTAAAAAAATCGAATCTGATATGCGCGCAGATGCCGCTGATGAATTGGAAGAAGAAATGAAGGCCAAAGAAGCCAAAATCAAATCTAAAACATCAGAAGCACGCGCAGAACGTCGTGAAAAATTGGCAGAAAAAACAGAAAAATAATTTTCTGGACTGATAAAAAACGCGTGGGGGAAACCCCACGCAAACTTAACTTAATTATTTAGTGGAGATAAAACAATGGCAGAAATTACAGCAAAATTAATTCAAGAATTGCGTGAAAAAACATCAGCAGGTATGATGGATTGCAAAAAAGCATTGATGGAAAATGATGGTGATATAGAGGCTGCTGCTGATTGGTTACGTCAAAAAGGTATTGTAAAGGCTGCATCCAAGGCAGGGCGTGTTGCAGCATCTGGTTTGGTCACAGTTGTAAAATGTGATAATTTGGGTTGCGTTGTCGAAGTTAACGCAGAAACAGATTTCGTTGCAAAAAATGAAAAATTCCAAAAGTTGGTCGCAGATGTTGCTGCCAAAGCGATGGAATTAAAAGGCGACTTTGATGCGACTATGGACGCGGTCAAAGATGATATTGCAGCAACAATTTCAACAATCGGTGAAAATATGAACTTGCGCCGTATCGCAAAGGTTAACGGCGATAAAATCTTTACATACATTCACAACGCTTTAGTCCCAGGTATGGGCCAGATTGGTGTTGCGGTTGCTATTAATGGAACAGATGCGGCGATTGATGAAATTGGTTCTAAAATCGCAATGCACGTTGCGGCAACAAAGCCAGAATTTATGACAGTTGACGATGTTGATGCTGCTGCCGTAGAACGCGAAAAGAAGGTCTTTATTGAATCTGGCGCGACAGCTGGCAAACCAGAAAACATCGTTGAAAAGATGGTCGAAGGTCGTATCAAGAAATACTATGGCGAATCTGTATTGGAAGAACAACCATTCGTTATGGACCCATCAAAAACAGTAAAAGACGTTATTGCTGCCGCTGGTGGTAAATTGGCAGGATTTGCATTCTTTGTATTGGGCGAAGGTATCGAAAAACGCGAAGATAACTTGGCTGACGAAGTCGCAAAAATGTTGAAATAAGTTCGTTTTGAATTTATTACAAACATCGAACAAAAAACCACCATGCGGTGGTTTTTTGTGTTCTTTCTTTCCTATGATATTTTATAAAAAAATTGCTATAATATGCGTGTAAAACAAACCAAGGAGTCAAAAATGAAAAAAACATCAGCGTTTTTTGTTGCACTGTTGGCCGTTGTCGGAACAGCAAACGCAGAATTTAATGGCCCAGGCGCACCAGCCGTAAAAAATACGAATCCAAAGGGCGGATTTGTTAACGAAAACGAAACAATCGTTACTGTGGTTCAGGTAAATGAAATGCGCGATGATGTCCCAGTTGTTGTTGTCGGAAAAATTTTGCAACGTATGGGCGATGAAAAGTATTTGTTCGAAGATTCAACAGGTTCTATTACCATTGAAATAGACGATGAAGATTGGCGCGGTCAAACCGTTTCACCAGAAGATTCTGTTAAATTATACGGTGATGTTGACAGGGGTATATTCAAAACAGAAATAGATGTTAATTATGTTGAAAAGATGTAAAAAAATCCCCAAACGGGGATTTTTTTAGTTCTTTTTTCTGACTTGGATATGCACTTCGCGCAGTTGTTGTTCTGTTACATCGTTCGGGCTGCCCATCAACAAGTCTTGTCCACGTTGATTGGCAGGGAACGCAACAACTTCGCGTACACTGTCGCCAAAGCCAGTAATTTCGGACACCAATCGGTCAATACCGAATGCGCAACCGCCATGTGGTGGTGCACCGTATTGGAACGCGGTGTACAGTCCGCTAAAGTTCTGTTCAACGGCTTCGATTGGGTATCCTGCGATTTCAAAGCAACGCTTCATAATCTCTGGATTATAATTGCGCAAACCGCCACTGCAAATTTCCAGTCCGTTCAAGACCATATCAAATTGCGCGGCCTTGATATCAAATGGATTTTTTGTGTTTAATTCGTCCAAACTTGCCATCGGGAACGAGAATGGGTTATGCGTAAACTTTGGCGCGCCATCACGTTCTTCGTCTGGTTCAAAGAATGGGAATGATTCGACCCAACAGAACGCAAAGTCGCGTTTGTTGATCAATCCTAAATCATCGCCTAATTTGTTGCGTAATTTACCGGCGGCCTTGGCAGCGGCTTCTGGTGCATCACACACAAAGAACAAAGACGCGTTGTCGCCTGCGATTTTATGCAGTTTTTCAATACGTTCTGCATCCAGTTTTTTTGCAACAGGACCTTTGGCTTCTTCGGCAAAAACGATATAACCCAAACCACCCAGTCCCAGTTCTTTGACCGCGTATTCGCCCAGTTTATCAAACCAAGAACGTGGCTTGGACGCAGAATCTGGGGCAGGTATCGCGCGAACAACCGCACCGTTTTCAATCGCATTAGCAAAGATTCCAAAGTCCGAGCCGCGGAAAACATCTGTTACATCACTGATAATAATTGGGTTGCGCAAATCAGGCTTGTCCGATCCGTATTTTAACATTGCATCGTCAAATGTAATGTGTGGTATTTCTGGGTACACATTTGCATCAGGTGCAAATTCGCGCACCAAAGCTGGCATAATAGCATCGCCAACGGCCTGAATGTCCGGCAAATCAACAAAAGACATTTCCATATCCAGTTGATAAAATTCCAGTAATCTGTCTGCGCGCAAATCTTCATCGCGGAAACAAGGCGCAATTTGAAAATATCTGTCAAAGCCTGCAACCTGCAACAACTGTTTAAACATCTGTGGCGCCTGTGGCAACGCATAGAATTTCCCATGGTGCAATCTGCTGGGGACCAAGAAGTCGCGCGCGCCTTCGGGACTTGATGCGGTTAAAATCGGTGTTTGGAATTCTGAAAATCCCAAATCCCACATTTTGTCGCGCAACCATTTCATCATCTTGTTGCGTACCAAGATAGTGTTGTGCAATTTTTCACGTCTTAAATCCAAGAAACGATATTTATAGCGCAGTTCTTCGCCAACTTCGTCTTCGCCGAACACTTGGAAGGGCAAGATTTCCGAATTTGTTAAGACTTCGAACTTTTCGGCTTGGATTTCAATCTCGCCGGTTGGTATTTTGTCATTCACAGCCGCACCATCACGCGCAACAACCGTACCAGTGATTTTGATAACGGATTCTGGTCTGACTTTTTCTAGTTCTGCATCCCCGCCATCAAATACGATTTGTGTAATTCCATAATTATCGCGCAGGTCAACGAATAGCAATGCGCCATGGTCGCGCTTGCGATGTACCCAGCCCGACAAAACGACAGTTTCGCCAACGTTTTTTAGATTCAATTCACCACATGTATGTGTTCTGAATTTTGATTTTAAAGATAACATTTTGGTCCCTTTTTTATTTCGGGTGCAAAAAAGTGAAATTTTCGGCACCCAATTACACTAAGAAAATTACAGGGGCGCAAGTATCTTGCGCGGTGCCACCCTGGCTTATAACTTTTTTATCGGCGTGCAAACTACATGGTTGTCAGTCATATCAACACTTGCAACACCAAATCAGTCAGTATGATACAGTATAAAAAAATTAATTTCAACAAAAAACCCACGCGTGGTGGGGTAAAGTAAACTATGCGATTTTCTTTTGCATTTCATCAAATTCAGGAGGCCATTTCATATACTTTGCAATTTCCAAGAAATGATAGACTGGAACAGCGATTTCTGCGTTTTCGTACGCATTAACAACATCAATATCAATTTCCAGTGCATCCGCAATTTCTTGTTGTGATATGTTGCGTGCAACGCGCGCATCGCGTATAGTTTTTCCAATAAAATCATAGATTTCCTGTTCTCCTTCAGGAATGATAAATTCGTTGTCTAATTTTGTCTTATCAATCGACACAATACTCTCCTATGTTAATGTTTGAACTGTAAAACAATTAATGATTAAAAAATACACAGCAAAGAAAGTTTGTATTCTTTAATCGGCTAAATAGTCAGCGTTATTCAATTCGCAGTGCGTTTGCACAATTCGAAATCGAAACGCCAACGCATATCAATAACTTGATACAGCCAGATTATACATCAGGAATATATGAAATGAAATATGTTTTTTTTCCTATTTTTCTTACGACAGTTTATTCAACAGCGCGACTGCATCCATTGCTGCTTCGCACCCTGTACCAACAGCGGTTGCGATTTGCATTTTTATATTTGAATGTACGTCCCCTGCAACGAACAAGCCTGTTGGCAACTCCGATGGTGCCAAGCGTCCCATTGCATCGCGTTTAATATCTTCGCTAAGGTAATCGGTGTTTGCTTCGTGTCCAATGGCAACAAAGATACCGTCTACAACGATTTGATTGTCATCTGTTGTAGTGACCAGCAATTCCCCATCTGCAGAATCAGGTTTCGCTTCGATTTTCTTTAAATCTGTATTAAACATACATTTAATATTGTCGCGTTGTTCAACACGTTCGCGCAGTACCGCTTCGGCGCGTGTAAATGCGCTTTTTCTGTAAACAATAATGACTTCTTTGGCCAAGTCTGCCAGATACAGCGCATCATTCATCGCGCTGTTTCCACCGCCCAGAACAATGACGGTCTTGCCACTGTAAAAGAACCCATCACACGTTGCGCAATATGAAACGCCACGCCCCATAAATTCGCGCGCACCATCAATATCAAGTTTTCGTGGACTGGCCCCTGTTGAGATAATAATTGTTTTACCAGTGTATTCTTTGCCATTGTCTGCCATTACTGTGAACCCATTATCGATATCGCCAGAAATATTTTTTGCGCTGACAAACTCGACCTTGGCGCCGAATGATTCTGCCTGGTCTTTCATAAAGTCTGCCAGTTCTGCCCCACTGCCACGCCAGCCAGGGTAGTTTTCCAGTGTTGCAATCCCTGCCATTTGACCGCCCAGTCTGTCGCCGCCCAAGACAATAGTATTTTTATTTGCGCGCGCAGTATACAACGCGGCGGTTAAGCCCGCAGGCCCAGAACCTAAGATAATAACATCATACATTTGATAACCTTCCTTTTATATTTTTCGCACATCAGCATAACATACTGTAATAAATCCTGCAAATAAAATAATTATAAAAATATGTTGTATATTCAAGCAAAGTAAATTATAATAACGCTATAATGAAAATCGTATTTGTATCTTTTAGTTTTTTATCATCATCCCCATTTGGGGAATAGATTTATATGCATAACACTTTACAAAAAACATTGAATTATTATAATACAAGAAAATAACCCAAGGACTAATTAGATGTTAGATATTAAATTTATTCGCGAAAACCCAGAACAGGTAAAGCGCGCCTGTGAATTAAAGGGCTTTGCAGATTGTACTGATGATATTTTGGCGCTGGACGTTCGTGTTCGCGAATTAAAGACGATAACACAAACAAAAACAGCAGAAAAAAATAAAATCACTCGCGAGATTCCAACCGCCACAGATAAAGCGCCTTTGATTGCGCGCAGCAAGGAAATAAGCAACGAAATCGCGGCTGATATAGCAGAACTGGAAGATAAACAAGCAAAACTAAACGATTTATTGCATCGTGTTCCACAGATTCCATCGACTGATTCCCCTGTTGGACGTGATGATACAGAAAACGTAGAAGTGCGCCGCGTTGGCACTCCGCGTGAATTTGATTTTACGCCACGCGCACAGTGGGATTTGCTGGAAATGAATAATTGGTGGCGACCTGATAAAATCGCATCAATATGCGGTACGCGTACATACGCGTTATTTGGCGAAGCCGCAGAATTAGAATTGGCAATCCAGACATACGTTATTCAGAAATTGATTGCCAAAGGTTTTACGTTTGTGAACTGTCCTTCGATGACTAAGCCACAGACAATATTCAATGCTGGGCATTTTATGGGCACAGACCAGTCGGTGATGGCGAATGACGTGTTTATGTTGTCTGACACAGATCGTTGTTTGGCAGGAACTGCGGAAATAGTTTTAAATTCTTTGCATAGTGACGAAGTCTTGAATGAAAAAGATTTGCCGATTATGTATGCAGGATATTCGCCTTGTTTCCGTAAAGAGGCTGGTGCCGCTGGTCGTGATACGCGTGGTATTGTTCGCATACATCAATTTAACAAGGTTGAACAATATGTGTATTGTACGCCAGAACAATCGGACGAAATGCATGAAATGCTGTTAAATAATTTGTGTGAAATTATGTCGGATTTTGAATTGCCGTATCGTGTAATTGCGGCGTGTACTGGCGATATGGGATTTAACAAGGTCAAAATGCACGATGTAGAGGCTTGGTTTCCCAGTGAAAACACTTATCGCGAATTGGGGTCGTGTTCTTCGATTGGACAATTTCAGGCGCGCAGAACAAACACCCGTTATCGTGACAAAGATGGCAATATGCAATTTTGTGCGACTTTAAATAATACAGGTATCGCATTACCGCGTGCAATAGTTCCAATTATTGAAAACCATCAAAATCCAGACGGTTCGGTTAATATTCCAAAATGTCTGCAACCTTTGATGGGTGGACGCACAAAGATTGGTGGAAAGCATTAGATTTAGAAAACTTTCACTTAAACTTTGTTAGTAGCGGAATAAAAGCACAAAAGGAAACAAAATGTCATTTACTCAGGAAAAACGAACAAATATAACGTCAGACCAAGCGCCTGTACGTTTTTCACCGGTATCATATTGTGATGGTTGTGACGCGCGATGCGAATTAGGGTACGAATATGGCCATGGTCTAACTTATTATATTTATCCCACAATTGGTGGCCGTCCTATGTTTTCTTATATTGACAAGGATTGTATATTTCGACCCACAAGTGTTTTTGTAAAAGAACCCAGAACCCCCAGTCAAGTATATCAGCAAGAATTATGTGCCAAATTATTGGCTGGCAAAATCGCCCGTCTGTGCGACCATTACAAGACACGATAAATACACACAAAAACACCGCCCGATTGGGCGGTGTTTTTTTAATGTATTAACTTTTGCCAGAAAGATTTTTTCTTTTGTTGTTTTTTACGCTTGCGACGTTGTGCATTAACGGTTGTCTTTTTCGCATCAACGTGTTGGGCGTTTTTCTTTTTCGCATCAGTTGACGGAACGTATGCCCCCAGCAAGTCATCAGTTTTAACTTGTTCTGGTGCAACGCGCTGTATTGAATATTGGTCGATATTCATCATACTGTCATCGCCAACGATAACAATTTCTGTTTCGAATTTATCTTCCATCGCGGCCAGTTCTGCGCGCTTGTGATTTAATATATACACAGCGACATCGGTTGGCACAGTCATAATGATTTTTTGTGCTGTCTTGGCCAACAGTTTTTCTTGCAGATGGCGGAACATAATAATTGCTGCAGTCTGAATTGATGGCACAACTCCGGCGCCCAAGCAGTGTGGGCAGGGCACATACGAAGATTCCATAAAACTGCTGCGAAGTCTTTGGCGAGACAGCATCAGCACACCAAAATTATTGATTTTTGCAACCTGGGTACGCGCACGGTCATGTTTCATAACTTCACGCATCTTTTGTTCCAGTTTGCGATTGTTCTTTTCTTCTTCCATATCGATAAAGTC
>CALCEG010000116.1 GCA_937900435.1 uncultured Alphaproteobacteria bacterium | reverse complement strand
CCCAGGACATTGTCTGCAACACCATCGCTGTTAGTATCTTCGCCCCATTCTGTGATGAAATAGCCACCGTTTGTAATATCATCGTCAATCATTGTCGATTCGTTTGCCTGCATACCGTATTGCAAGCCGGCTGTAACGCGTACGCCTGTATTGCCAGCCATAAAATCATAACCCAGATTTACGTCCAACACATTCCAATCAATGTTGTCATAGTGCAAAATCGAATCGGCGTTTTTCATTTCAAACTGCCACATTGCCGTCTGGCGCGAAACACCAGCATTCAAATAAAAGCCCTGAGAGTTTTCCGCCGGCACTGTTTCCATCCTTGGGCTTGCGGATGCGGTACGCGTCCCCTGCTGTGCGGTGCGCGTTGTATTATAACCGGCCCTGGCATATTGATTTCTGTTGTATGCCGACATACCCTGTTGCGAATAACTGCGTGACTGTTGTTGTCCATAACGTTGCGACTGCGAATACCCATACCCCTGTTGTGAATAACGTGTCTGGGGCGACTGATACGCGCCATTATAGTATGTTCCAGCAGCACCAGCCGCAACCGGCGCCAACAATAATATTGAACAAGACAAAAGTTTTTTTGATATAGGACTCATTATTTTACCCCTTTCCAGTAATTGTTTTTTATTTTATCATAAAATTAGTTGAAATCCAAATCACTTGTTGTAAAAATATAAAAAAAATTTTATTATCGAACAAAAAATGCGACCATGGCGGAAGTGGTAGACGCGCAGCACTAAGGATGCTGTGGGGCAACCCATGGGGGTTCGATTCCCCCTGGTCGCACCAAAAAAATCTTTATTCAATATAAAATTATACTTGCCCAGAAAAATATAAATTTGCTAGCATTACACATATAAAGGAATGAAAGGAACCAAGGCATTTTTACTGGCGGTGGCTGTACCCCTGATGTTTTCTGCATTTGATGGGGGGGCGGCGCCTGTGCAAAAACGGGAATCTGTGCGCAGACAACAATCAACAACAACGCAATCAAATGTGCGCAAAACAGATACTGCTACACGCAATACAACTTTACGTACAAACAATGCTGCCAAAGAACGCGTAAATGCCCGTAACACATCAACCGTATCGACAACCAGACAATCACGCAGTACGGTTCAACGCCCCCATGCACAGCCAACACAAACAGCACGAACTGCA
>CALCEG010000115.1 GCA_937900435.1 uncultured Alphaproteobacteria bacterium | reverse complement strand
GATATTTCACTTATAGACAATTATCTCTAAAAACAAATGCACCGCTTTTGACTTGAATTTTCTTCAAAGCGGTGCATTTTGTTTTGCAAAAAATAATTAATGCTAATGCTTTGATACTCTTTGGTAAAAGAAAAAATAATCTCATCAAATCAAAAAAATACTAAACATATTTACAAAATCACTTTTTTCTGTTATAATGAAATATATTTTAGTGAATTATTTTATAGCTTTGGAGATGATATTATGGCAACACTAAAAAAGCAAAGACGAATAGATACAGATAATAGAATAAAGGCTGCAGCAGTTGAAGTGTTTGCGGAGTATGGATATGAAAGAGCACAGCTCTCTTATATGTCAAAGATTGCCGGAATATCTATTGGACTTATTGGTCAGAATTTCGGCAGTAAGCAGGACCTTTTTATGGCGGTTGTTCGTGATGGGTATGATAACTTACATAAGGTATTTAATAGCATAGGCGAAAATAAATCGTGGGAAGAATACTTAATCGGATTGCTTCAATATTTCAAATCATCTATGAATGATGAGGAAAGAAAAAAACGAATATCCTTTACCTCCACTATTGCAAACAGTAAGGATACTCCACCTTGCTATTTGGAAGAATCGGTGAAAGAGCTTGAAAAAACACCTGTTGCAGATGCACTTCGCATCGGACAGAAAAATGGTGAGGTTAAAGACGGACATCCCGGTATTCTTTATGCGCTATTCTTCCGCACAGCCTGCAATATAATTGTATCATGTAATAAAAACAATATTGCTCTGCCGGAAGATGAATGGTTTTTAAGTTTGGTAAGAAAGTAAGGTGGAAACATGAGAATAGCGATATGCGATGATGAAACAATAATCTTGGACGAGGTTTCATCCTATATAAAAAAATATTCTAAGCTATGCGGAAAGTCGGAACTTGAAGTTTTGACCTTTAATTCTGCAAGTTCGCTTTTAAACGCACTTGATAACGGAGACTTGTTTGATATATTTCTGCTTGATGTGTATATTGGTGATGAAATGGGCACAGAACTTGCAAGAGAAATCCCAGAATGTAGGGATATCGGCGTTTTGTCTGGGCCACAATTTGCAGCCGAGGTTGCGCGTGGCGTTCCGACTGGTTCGACGTTGGCTGGCACGATTGGTGCGCTAAATGCTGGGCATGTTGCATTGAACGATATGTATTTGTCTGATTCAGACGATGTTATTGGAACCCAGGTTTGTGGTGTTGGCAAGAATGCAGTTGCGTTAATATCTGGCTATTGCAGTGTTGCTTGCGCTGGTGAAAATGAACGCGCAATGATATTTACGCGCGCCTGGGACGAGGTTGTGTCTATCGGTCTTGCGATGGGGGCACAGATTCGTACATTCTTGGGGCTTTGTGGAATTGGCGATTTATTTTTATCAGCAACCAGTACCACCAGCCGCAATTTTTCAGGCGGTGTTGCGATTGCTAGTGGAAAAGAACCCGAAGGCACAGTTGAAGGTATTTTTGCGTTAAAAGGGTTGTTAAATCGTGCGCGCAATTTGGGAATTGAAACACCGGTGTTGGACGAAATGTTTGCTCGATTAAAAATTTAAAAAAAGGCCGGCAAATGCCGGCTTTTTTATCTATATTTTTGGCGATATTTATTCAAAAATCGTTTGTCCGCAATTTGTTTTGCTTCTATGCGTGCTGGTTTTACAATCGAATCTTCTCTATGCGCATTAATTTGATGTTTTCTTTCGATTTCCTTGTTCAGCGAATCGCATTTTTGTTTAGTTTTGTTGTATCCAGTAATAGTATCTGTTTTTGGCGATTTTTTGTGGAACAAGATTTCTGTTGTTTCGATACAAACCTGTTCGTCATCGAAAAAATAGCAAGATTCTAGTTTTTCTTCTTGTGGTCTGTATTTATAGACGATTGTGTCCCACAAATCGCTGATATCGAATATTGTATGTATTGTCAAAGAATCATTATTGATACGCAGCGAATCGTCTTTATCTTTGGTAAACGTTGTATTTTTATCGTCCAAGAAATCCGTATCTGCTACATCAATATATAAATTCGCTGTTCTGGCAATGACGATATCACCGACACAAGAATAATCAACAGTGGTTCCATAGTCTGTTTCGTTTACTGCCGGGTCTTTGACCAGATGTTTATATTTATCTGGCACATTATTCGGGTTAAGTTCAGAATAGTATTGTGAAAACTTTTTTTCGATTTTTTTTCTGCTGTTATACAAATCGATTTCCATTTTTTTGCACAGTTCGTACACTTTACCTTTGATTGTATTTTGTGTTTCTTTATTAGTGTTTTTCCAGTCGAATCCCACATTGAACAGGTTGTACAGAAAATGATCGCGGAACGTAAATGGTTCGCCAGCCAGAATAGGTTTTTCTGGGCATACGAACATATACATATTTTCGTAGTATGCAGAATTTTTATATTTATCTGCGATATATTTGTGCGATATGGTGTCGTTAACAGGTTTTACAAGTGCGACCATTTGTTTTGCGTATGTGTCGATAATATTATCTGCTGCATCTTTTACTTGTTTTTTCATTTTTTCCAACTGTGGCTGTTTACACAGTTCGTTTTCCAGGCTATCCAGCATTTTATAATTTTTTGTCAGGGTATTTAATTCATCGTATTTATCGTTGTAAAAGCCCTTGGTAATCAGCAAAGAATCGAACGCATGTTCGTATTCTTTTTGATAAAAGCGATGTTGTTCCTGCGAGATTTGATTTGTTTTTGTGGTTTTTACATCGTTTTGTTCTGATTTAACTGGTTGTTTTTGTTTGTTGTTGGGTTTGTTTGTTAATGCCCACATCCCCCCCAGCAACAATGTACCGCTTATTACAGAAATCAGTGCAATTTTTCTAACTGTATTTTTGTTCATATAAAGGTCCTTTATAATTTGTGTTCACCTGATATTATACAATACTGTTTTTCGCTTTGTCAAGAAGATTAAATGCTACAAAACGCATAAAAAACCACCCAAAAGGGTGGTGTTTATAGGAAACACAAAGTTATTATTTAACTGTTGTTGTTGCATTACGGTTCCATTTCCAGACTTTTTCGCCTGTGCCCTGAACCAATGGACGTTCTTTACCATAAGAAATAGTAGAGATACGTTTTGCATTAATTCCGTCTTTGACCAAAACATCTTTGGCTGCGTTTGCGCGACGTGCACCCAATGCCAAGTTGTATTCGGTTGAACCGCGTTCGTCACAATTACCAGCGATTTGGATTTTTGTGTCTTCATGGTTTTTCATATACAAAGCCTGACCCAACAGGTTGTTTTTCGCTTCTTCGGAAATTTTTCCCTCAAGTTTTTTAAGTTTACTTCTGTATCATCACTTTTTATATCAACAGATCCATCAATTTCTCCAATCTTACTTTGGCTTTTCAACTTCACCGTTGGAGCAATTATCGGATATATTGCGCAATTAATTATTCTTGCTATCGAAGCAGGTGGCGACATGATTAATACACAAATGGGTTTGTCTTCCGCAATGGTTATGGACCCAACAACAAATAGCCAAACTTCTATTTTGAGTAGAATGATTACATTGTTAGCTATTTGTATTTTTATACAAATGGGAGGATTGTATTGGTTATTTAATGCTTTATTAAGAAGTTTTGAAATATTTCCTATCTATGCTGTTCATATACCGTTAGAAAAAATTATTAATTTAGATTATTTAGTTAAGACAACATCAAATGTTTTATATATTTTATCTTCATAATCTTTAAAATTTAAATTAATATCATTAGCTTTAACATTTGAAATATATATTGCTTGTTTTACAAATAATTTAATTCCA
>CALCEG010000114.1 GCA_937900435.1 uncultured Alphaproteobacteria bacterium | reverse complement strand
ATGTAAATAATATCCTGATGGATGGGGGTCTTGTTTTTGTTGCACCAGACGGCGAATTCCCGGATACCGCCTTCGTAGCACATGGTATCCTGGATACTCTCATCATTTCGCGTATCGGCAATGCTGATGCGCAGGCCGGCGGTCAGGAAGGCCTTTTCCCGCATACGGGTATGCAGGATCTCGTAATCGTAGACCAGAGTATCGATGAAGAAATACTGACCTGGACAGGACGCGGTTGCGCAAACAGCACACTGCGAAAAATAGATAAAATTTTAGATAAGATGGAGAACACAAATGATAAAAAATAAAACAAAAAACCAACAAGAAAAACCTTTCAAAATATCACTGACAGTTAATTATTCGGAACTGTATACCATATCACAAGTTGATTATAAGAAGATTCAAACAAAGTTGGGTGATATAAAGACTATGTTGTATACTAACGAGCCATTCGAATTTATCGAAGATGAAATCGAAAATGTGTCCAAGATGCTGAAATACGCAATTCAAAATCAACAAAAACAGAGATAATTTTTGGTTGTATTGATTGTTATGATTTGATATTATTGAATGTAACGTTCAATAAATAATGTCTTTTATTATAATAATGCTATAAAAATACGTTTGCCTTGAGTGAGGGGGAGATTTTGAAAAAAGCAAATTTGTTTTTGTTTGTTGTTTTTTTATATTGTACACCGACGTATGCTGCGAAATATATTGTTAGCTCAACCGGGTGTGCGGTTGACACTTCTGGAACCAATGATTTTTATGTGTGCGGCACACAAAGTTTTGACGTAGGCAACACTTGTAAAGGCGACCTTAGTGAATCAGGCACAGATAGAAAATACAAAAAGATACATAGGTTGCATAGAATAGATATTGGTGAACAACTTATTTTGGATGGAAAGATTTATAACTGTGTAAGCGGTAATAAGTTTGAGTTGTCTAAAGAAACAAAAGTAGATGCAATAGAGTACAGCATAGAAAAATGTGTTGTAGACACTAAGTTAGCAAACAAGTTTTATTTATGTGGGGTATCTATGCTTACTAAGGGCGATAAATGTCCTGACGCGAGCAATGTAACTAAATTAAAAGAATATAAACCGATGTTGCATTCCCATAGCAAATTGACAGTGGGAAGCTCGATAAATATTGCTGAAAAGAATTATGAATGCACAGCTACAGGTTTCATACAAAAAGATAAAATCGAATCAATCGAGTATTCTCGTGAACAATGCATTGCTGATAAAGACGGTAAAAACACCTTTTATCTGTGTACTTTAAGTATGATTAATGCAGGCGATAAGTGTTATGAAGTAGAAAATGGCAAACTAAAGACCTACAAAAAGAATTATCATAGAATAAACGCTATTCCAAAAGACACAGAAGTAGACATTGATGGAACACCATACAAATGTACAGATGCTGGTTTCAAATCAAATGTTACTGCACAAAAAAGGGTTGTATGGGCATCTGATTATTCGTGCGCAGTTGATAAGCATGGCACGAATATTTTCTATGTTTGTGGTAACGGACGAAAATTGGAAACGAACGGTACCTGTGCTAGCGAAAAATTCAAAAAACGCCACGATCAATACGTCGCAACAAATGACGAGCTGGTTACGATACATAATAAAAATTATAGATGTTGTGTAGACAGCGAAACAGATACTGGTTTCTTTTATGATAATGACAGTACAAAAGTTTGTAATTCATCGGAATATACCAGCCCCACAGAAGATGATGCAGACACATCAGAAGCGGATAATAACGAAACGATTGCCGAAGAGTACGAGATCGATGGTGAGCCAGACACAACCCAGATAATAGAAAAACGAGAAATCACAAAATCTGCATTGTATAAATGTTGGCGATGCAGAAATAGCGATTTTAAGGATTGTGTTTTGAATAGTAAAGATTGTTAATAAAAAAACCCCGAAATAATCGGGGTTTTTTTATTCGTCGATTGCTGCGTATTCACAGAAACCTTCGTTTGTATCACAGCGGGAAATTGTGCCTTCGCTGATGAAGTATCCTTGGTCATGCAAGCATGCTGGGCATACTTTTGGTGCCTCGGTCCCGATGTGCCACATACCGCAGTTTGTGCAGCGCCACATAACGATGTTATCTTGTTTGAACAATGTACCGTTTTCAATCGCATCAACCAATGCGCGGAAACGCGATTCGTGATAACGTTCGGCATAGCCAATATTTTTCAAAATTTCTGCGATTGCAGGGAACCCTTCTTGGGCGGCAATTTGCGCGAATTTTGGATACATTTCTGTATTTTCTTCGTGTTCGCCGTATGCAGCAGCCTGCAAATTTTCCAGTGTTGTGCCAATTTTGCCAGCAGGAAATGCAGCGGTAATTTCCAGTTCGCCACCTTCCAAGAATTTAAACAAACGTGATGCATGTTCTTTTTCTTGGTCTGCTGTTTCCAGAAAGATTTTTGCAATTGCCTGATAGCCTTCTTTCTTGGCCGCAGATGCGTAAAATGTATAGCGGTTGCGTGCCTGAGATTCGCCAGCAAATGCAATTAACAGATTTTTTTCAGTCTGTGTACCTTTTAATGATACCATAATTTTGTTCTCCTTTATTTGTTAATTGTTTTCCGAACAAAATTTTAACAGATTTATAACAAAATGCAAAAAAAATTATTATTTTTGATTCTGATTAAGCGTATCCTTGTGCGTCGTAGAATGTATCAAATCCATATGTTCATCATATAAACGAATACCCAAAAATGCACGCACATGTTCAATGCTGTCGCCATAAGCCCAATATGTGCCACTTTTGGTTGTGCATTTTGCAACAATCATATCAAAGGCCAAATAATCAGAATAACCATAGCAATTATGAAATAACAACGCGGCGCGATAAAATTCGAACAGATTTTTTTCCTGGCGTTCGATGCGTTCGCCCAAGATAAAGGGACGTCCACGAACCATCAGAATATTCTGGGGGGTTGGACGTTGAATACGCCACGCGCCACCAATGTAGTCTACATCGTTAAAATTAACTGATGACAGTGGTATTTTATTGATTTTGTGGTCAATCGCAAATTCGTTATTATTGCGCGCCATATTAAACGCGGCACGTTTTTCTGGGACGGTTTTATACGTCGACAGCGGATTTACAATTTTATCGTTTGCATTGCCCTGCTCGCGCTCTTTTAGTCGTTCGTTAAGTTTTGATAAGATTATGTTTGTCATTGTTGTTCTATTTCTAAAAATCGTTGTTCAATAACAGATATCATTTCGTCGATTCCAGTGCGACCTGCCGCGCTTAGCGTCAGAATTTCTGGCTTCTTTTTACGTCCGAATGATTTTTTGAATTCTGTCAGTTTTGCTTTTAGTTCGTCAGCACTTAGTGCATCAATCTTGTTAATTATTACTATTTCTGGCTTAGTCGTTAAATCGCCACCATAAGAATCCATTTCGTGGCGTATCGCAGTATAGCGACCGTATAAATCGGATTCTGTTGCATCGATAACGTGCAAGATTAACTTTGTGCGTTCTGCGTGTCCCAAGAATTTATCGCCCAGACCGACACCGGTATGCGCACCTTCGATTAAGCCAGGTAAATCAACCATAACAAATTCGCGATTGTGCGCGTACATTACCCCCAGTTGCGGATTTAATGTCGTAAATGGATAATTCGCAATCTTTGGTCGCGCAGATGTTACCGCGGATAACAATGTAGATTTACCAGCATTTGGGAAACCAACCAAACCGATATCAGCAATCAGTTTTAGTTGCAATACAACTGTGCGTTCTTCCCCAGGCAATCCATCATTTGCCTGTTTTGGGGCGCGATTAGTTGGGCTTTTAAAGTGCAGATTGCCCCAACCACCGTTTCCGCCACGCGCTGCGCGGTATTCCATACCGTCTTGGTTTAAGTCTGCATATTCGATTTCTTCGTTTTCAGACAAAATAACTGTACCTGTTGGTACTGGTAAAACAAGCGTTTCGCCAGACGCGCCTGTGCGCATCTTGCCCATACCGTTTTCGCCACGTTGTGCGATATATTTTGTCTTGTAGCGATAGTCAATCAACGTGTTTACATTCGGTACAGCAACAAAGACAACGTCGCCACCACGACCGCCATCGCCACCGTTTGGGCCACCAAATTCGATGTATTTTTCACGTCTGAAACTAGCGCTGCCGTTGCCGCCATCGCCCGCCTTGATATAAATTTTTGCACGATCTAAGAACTTCATTTTACATACCTTTGTGTTCATTATATCTTAAAAACTTGCAATTTCCAGTCTAAAAGAGTATAATATGTGCGCTGCGATGCAGTGATGATTCTGAATCCGTTGTGAAATAGTCATTTTGGACTGGGGGGCGGTACCCCACAGCTCCACCATTTTTTGATATGATTTAGGGTTATATCTGGAAATGGGGCTGACATAGATTCGACAGATGATGAAAGACAAATTGGGTGAATCTGACGTGGTGTCATAAAAAACCAACTAAAAACTGAATGGCGATAGAATCGCTGCGAACGACAATGTTCGCCTTGCAATGGCTGCCTAATGTGGCGTTGAATTTGGTTGGCGATTGTTGACCAGATTCGTTTAAGTTATTGCGGGGTCTGTCGGGTACCTGGCACCAGAAACCCGACATTTATTAATTAATATCAATTATAAAAAGGAACAGAAAAATGTTTGGAAAAGTAAAAAAAGTATTCTTTACAGGTGTATTTGGTGTTTTGTATTTATCTTTTGTTGCGCAAGTTATTTATGTATTGGGCTTTGTTGCAGGATTGCAAAACAAATTAATTGCGATGGCATTATTGTCTTTGGAATGGTTGGTTTTGATTTCGGCACGTTATTTGTCAAAACGTTCCAGCAACAGCGCACAACACAACGCGTTTCGCCGCCGTTAAATAAAAAGCTGTACAAACAAAAAACACCGTATAAATATGCGGTGTTTTTTTGTATAATGTAAGACACAAAGTATCTTTACTCTTTTGAACTACCATAATCTTTATGATACTATTAGTCAAACTTTTGCATACATAAACGCCTCAATGTTTATTATTGATATAAGTATACATAACATTCCAAATAACTTGTTGCGCAAAAAACAGTCTTTGCGGGATTTTTTTACTACATCGCGTCACCTGGCTTGTGCTCTAATTTTATAGAGCATCCACTACTGGTGCAATCTGGCGCAGAAACATTATCAAACGTAACCGCGGTGTTTCCCGCTATTCCTATTACTGCATTCTTTACGGTATTTATAGTACTATTTATTTCTGTCTTGGCCGTCGTAATCGCATTGTTACTGTCAGTGGCGGCTTGAGCGATTGCAGCTGTCTTGGCTGCTTCAGCTTTGCCGTCAGCATATGTCTTAGCACCGGCTATAGCACTGTTCATATTAGCCGTTGTTGTGTAGTCCTGAAACTTTCCATCAACATTATTCAAAGCAGCTGTTGTTGCATAATTATCGAACTTGTTATTTAAATTAACGATTGTTGCGTTGTTGGCTAAATCACTTGATTTAATAAACAATTTGCCAGCCTGAGTAGCCGCCGCCTCAATTGCTGCTTCCTTGGCGCTGGCGACTTCTGAAGACAGCGCAAATTCGCCCATATTTTTGATTGTGGTTTTTAAATTTTCTGATTTAACCGCAGATTCTACGCTTGCTATTCTTGGGGTTATGCCATCTATACGTGACGACAGACCGTCTGTTTTTTCCAGCAATACTGTACCAGTTACAAACTTTGGTTTTTGTGTATCGCCACCATCATACAATTCATTTTTTACTTTTAATTCAACCTTACTTTCAACATCATCTGCAGTTGCATAATGACTACCGATAGTAGCTGTTAAACAAGCTTTTGTTTTACATACAGTTGTTGGCAGCTTACTATCAATTAAATCAACAGTTATAAGTGTGTCCAGTTCAGGTTTTTTTACAAACACAGGTTTTTGTTCATCGTCAAACAGTTGATTATTCATTGTCGTCAATATATTTTCTACTGCGGTAACCTTGCTTGGCAATTCACTGATACTGGTGTCAAGGCTTGATAAAACTTGTGCTTTAAAGTTATCGTTTTTCGCCAAATCTACAGCAACAGTTTCGCTGATATCCTTGAACTTGTTATCAACCCCTTCAACTTCTTCTTTTGTGGCGTATTCTTTTAACGCATTTTCGCGCGCAGTACGTTCGCCCTGTAATGCAGTATTTGTTGCAAAGTCTTTGGCAGTCAATTTATTTTCAACGATGTTTGCAACCGCGGTTTCGTCAACCCCCAGCTCAAGATTTGCAATCTTGTTGTCAACAGATGATACGGTCGCAAAATTACGTTTTTCTATTTCCGCAACTGCATCGGCAATCGCTGCGGTCTTGGCGTTTGCGATATTTGCGCTAACGGTGTCTGCGGTTATGAAACCTTTGCGATTTATTTCTTCGACCGCCGCTTCGCGTGCATCTGCCTTGGCTGATGTAATTGCGCTTTCTAATGTTTTAGGCATTACATAACCCTTGGCGTCAACTTCTTTTTTGGAATAATATACATTTGGAATATTCTTTACTGTTGTTTTTACTTCTTCGTATTCCGCCAGAGCCTCTTCCAAGTCTGAAATTTTGTCGTCCTTTTCTGCAATTTCGTCTTTTAATTTATCAATTTCTCTTTGGGTTATGTATAATTCTTGCTCAACTGCATTTGTGACGCGTGACATTTCTTCATAGACTTTGTTCAAAATTTCTTGGTTAACGGTGGAACTGCCACTGCTAGAACTAACTTGGAGACGATTCGGACGTAAACGACTGGCGCGTTCGTATGTCGCTAACGCCCCAACAGATGCAGTACTGGATGTGGTGGCGGTTGATTTTGGTGTGCTTGTTGAGTTGGTATTTAAACGTAATGCGCCGGCACGCATTACTGGACCTGCCATTAATGCATCGCAGGACAAAACTAAAGATAACACAAACATACTGATTTTATTGAAGAACATCGCCTACCCCTCTGGTTTAAAATTTCTTTTTCGTTTTATTTATACTAAATTCTGTCCACCTTACGCAATAGTTTTTTCATACCCCTTGAAAATTTATTTAAATGTTTTATATTTAGTGCGCTATGAAAAATTATATTTTACCTTTTCGTGATTTTGTCGTTTCGCCAGAAATGACAGTTCCTGCGTTAATCGATAATCAAATGTCTGTAAACTGTATCAAAGAAATTACAGGTACAGGACATCAAAAAATTATCTTGGCACCACAACACAGTTGGGCGTATCCAACAACAGCAGATGATATATATAAAGTCGGCACAATCGGCGATATTATACAAGTGTTGACAATGCCAAACGGGGCAATACACTTGTTAATTAAAACAACCCACGCGGTTAAATTGCAAAATATCGAAGTAAATGATGGGGTCTTTTCTGCTGACGCAGAGCCAATATTGTGCAAAGACGATATGACAGACGAAAAGACATTAATGTTGCGCGATATGCTGGCCGATAATATGCAAATGCTGGGGCAAATGTCGCGTAAGTTCAAGTCTGAAAAATTGCGTACCATTGTCGCAGAATATCCATTGCCTGCGTTTATTGATTCTGTGATACAAACCGCAGATATTAGTACAGATGTCGCTGTAAAAATTTTGTCTGCGGACAGTTGGTATGATAAGTTGGCAATGCTGCTGACGGAAATTAAGTTAATACTGGAATCTGTCAAAATCGAAGAGTCTATTAATAAACGCATTCATCAACAAATGGAAAACGGCAGACGTGATGCTATCTTGCAGGAAAAAATGCGCGCCATACAAAAAGAAATGGGCGATGACGATGGGGAAATAGATACCGCAAATATTCGCAAAAAAATACAAAAATCAGATATGCCAGCCGAGGCAAAAGAAAAAGCAATGTCTGAATGGAAAAGAATGCGGTCTATGTCGCCAATGTCTAATGAAGGTGGATTGTTGAAGACCTATTTGGATGAACTGTTGGCAATGCCATGGGGTAAGTCAGACAACGAACCAATCGATTTACACCGGGCACGCGAAATACTGAACGCACAACATTCTGGGATGGACGCAGTCAAAGAACGAATATTGGAACATATCGCGGTTATGAAAAAAACTAAATCTAACCAAGGCAGTATTTTGTGCTTTGTTGGTGCGCCCGGGGTTGGAAAAACATCGTTGTGTAAATCAATCGCAGATGCGTTGGGACGAAAATATCAACGTATATCGTTGGGGGGAATTTCTGATGAAGCGCATTTTCGCGGACACAGAAAGACTTATATCGGGGCGCAAACTGGACGGATTATGGACGCGCTGAAACGCTGTAAAACAAATAATCCTGTTATAGTTTTGGATGAAATCGATAAAATGGGGCGCGATTGGCGCGGCGCCCCAGAATCTGCGTTGCTGGAAATTCTGGACCCGGAACAAAACAAGACTTTCCGCGATCATTATTTGGAAGTTGATTTTGACCTGTCTAGTGTATTGTTTATCGCAACGGCAAACAGCCTGAATATGTCAAACGCACTGAAAGATCGTATGGAAATTATTGAAATCCCGGGATATTCAATAGACGATAAAATTAAAATCGCACGCGAACATTTAATCGAACGTGCTGCACATAATACAGGTTGGAATATTGATGATATCGTGATTTCTGATGATGCAATTCGGCACATTATTCAAAACTACACTTCTGAACAGGGCGTCCGTCAAGCGCAACGTGAAATAACAGCTATATTACGTCGTTCTTTGCTGGAAAATGACTGCGAAGATACAAAAACAGAATTTACACCACAAAAAATAGATGAACTGTTGTCATTGCGTAAGTCTGCAGGCTTTGTCAAGAAAATAGGATTTGGAGTACAATTATGAGTATAAATTTAGATAATGCATGGACCATTGGAAATGGTGACTTGCAAATAAAACTGTTCAACGACATAAAAGAATACACCAGAAAAAATGAATTCTTGGTCGCGTATGATTCAAAACCACTAAAAGATTCAAGATATTTAGACAGGGTTGTTATGTCGTCTAAGAAATACTATGTGTTTGTCGCAAAAGAACATATACCAAATGCGCCAAAACTATTTGTCTCACAAAATCATACCGCAAAAATAACAGATAAACAAACTGGGGAAAAATATACATTCCATGGTACAATCCCAGAAGAATTGTTCGATATGTTCTTGGAAATATACAACAAACAAAATGGACGGCAAAAATGATTCTGATATTAAATACATCAGGTAAAGATTTAGAATTTGTATTAGATGATAAATACAAATCTGTTGCTGTTGAAAAGCAATCTGTTGCGTTGCCAACAGAATGTGAAAAATTTATTACAGAATGTGGCGCAAAATGGTCTGATATCACCGCCATTGGTGTTGTTATTGGCCCAGGCAGTTTTACAGGTATCCGACTGGGTATCGCATATGCCAAGGGTATTGCGATGGGGCTGAATATTCCGCTGGTCGGAATAAGTCAATTCGATTTGTATTTGGCCGCCACGCCAGATGCGTTTGTCGCAATTGAATCTGGTCGTGGTGATTTCTTTGTTGCAGCAAATGGTTTAGAGCCACAAACAATGTCTATTGATGAAATTGAAACAAAACAAATGGAATGGACGCGCACCGTTGGACATAAACCTGCTGACTTAAAACTGGGGGTCAATATCGTTAAACAAAAAATCGACAGTGGTGACATTGAACCAGTTGCACCAATGTATCTGCGCCCCAGTTATGCCGAAGAAAATAAGGATAAATCTATGGAAGAAAAAAAGCCTTCTCTTGAAAAAATGAGTGATTTCTTTGAAAAACGCTTGGACGGATATGAC
>CALCEG010000113.1 GCA_937900435.1 uncultured Alphaproteobacteria bacterium | reverse complement strand
TATTTATAACTTGCGATTGAATCGTCCCAAATTGGCACGCCGTTTTTCCAGTCTACTGTTTGTGTTGCTTCTGTGCCACTGTATTCACCAATTACACCATCCCATAATGGTGGACGTGTATCCTCTGGCACCGGCTTAATCGTCAGCAGTTTTGCCTCTAGCATTACATTTTGTTGTGGCTGCATTTGTATTTCTGGTGTCTTTGCCGCAGTCGGGTCAGAATCCAACCAGGTTGGCACATATTCATTTGTGGCAGGTGTTGCAAAAATGATGGTTTCTGGTTTTTTTTCTTGTTCAATCCACTCAAATTCTTCGAATACCAGTGGTTCGGTATTGCAGCCATCGCCCATACAATCCGATGCGCGTGCAGAAACAACTGCAACCATAGCCAACAAAGACCCAAAAAATAAATTCATAGTTTTCATACTTGGTATTATATCACATTTTTATCTGCAATAAAAATGAAAATTGACATCATTTTTTTAAAGATTGTTTTTATAATTTATATTACAATATGATTATATTCATAATAAAACAAAGGGGATAAAATGAAAAAAATATCGATTTTTGCGCTATTGTCTATCTTAGGTGCACCTGCGTTTGCAGAATCTGATTCTGTTGTTGATGTTGCAACAGCGGACAGTACTGCGCCTATTACAGCAGATGTAAATATTGACTCTGAAACAGTTTCGACCCCTGATGTTATTGCCACCGATACAGATTCTGCACCTGTTGAATCGGATGCTTTCGCTGAATCTGTCGAAACGGTTGCAGACACAACATCAGACAACAAGGGTTCTTTCTTAAAGGGCTTGCAGGTTGGTGTTGGCGTATCTGCAACTGGGGGCTTAAATGGTTTTATTGGGTACGCTAACAAAGATTTTGACTCTTTTTGGGCAAAAAGATTTGGTGTGCGTTTTGACTTTGCAACAACTCGTCCTGTAAAGACATTAATACAAGATGGTATCGATTCTTTATTGGGTGATGATGGGGTTGAATTGGGTGACGGGCTTGAAATCAACAACATTAATTTATCAGCCAAACATTTTGCGGCGATGCTTGATTTTTATCCATTTGGCAACACTTGGTTCTTGGGCGGTTGGCGTTTAACAGGTGGTTATTATATGGGCGATATGCACGCGAATGCAAATATTGCTGGGGAACTAGACGGTTTGTCCAGCGGCGTGTATGAATTTGAATTGAATGGTACGCAATTTAGATATTTGGGTAATTCTGTTCATGGTTCTGCAGAATTGAATTGGGATTATCGTGGGCCTTATGTTGGCACTGGCTTTGATTTTGGTTTGTTTGCAGGATTCAAGATGTACCTTGATGCTGGTGTAGTATTTACGAATCGTGCAGCACAACTGGGGTTAAATGTTCCGTTCACAGGTTTGGAAATCTATCAGAATGGTGCATGGGAAAGTGTCGAAGACAACAATTTACAATCGGTTGTTGATGGTGTTGTTACGGAAACCTTGGAAGATGCACAGTCGGATTTAGATGATTTGACATTCTATCCGATTGTAAAGGTTGGTTTTATGTACCGTTTCTAAAAACAAGAAAGACCGCAATCGCGGTCTTTTTTTTCAGGTTTTTATGCCCATTGTCGAACAAGGGTATTTTTTATATGCTTATAAGTATGAAAAAAATTTCGATTATTTGTTGTTTATTGTGTTGCAACGCAAATGCTAAATCTGATTTTCTGTCGGGTGTTGTGCTTGGTGCTGGTGCGTCTGCAACCAGTGGTTTTAATTTGATTGTCGGTTATCGTAACCCGTATGTTGAATCTGGGTGGATTAAACATTTTGGTGCGCGAATCGATTTTGCGGTTACTGCGCCATTAAAGTCGGTTATCGATTCGGTTATTGATTCATATATGCGCGATGGTCGTGATGTTGGTGATGGTGTTCGTATAGATAACGGCAAACTTGATAGTTGGCACAGTGGTTTGCTGGTTGATTTTTATCCGTTCGTTGGTGCGTGGCGTTTGACAGGTGGTTTTTTGTGGGGCAATGCATCCTTGGATGCGTCTATTTTTGGAACGGTTGAAAACGCACCGTCAGAACGATTTTATTTTTATCTTGCTGGCGACCACTATTATTATAACGGTAATTCGTTTGATGGCACCACGACAATAGACTGGAATTATTCAGGTCCTTATTTTGGCACTGGGTTTGATATTGGCTTGGGGTGTGGTTTTAATTTATATCTTGATGCAGGTGTTGTTTTGACTTCGCAACCTGCGACATTAGATATAAATATCCCCAATGGACAGTTGTATGTATATAATAAAGAAACATCAAATTGGTCGCCGGTTGAAATTCCACAGTTAACTGCGGATGTCTTGCGCGCAGAACAAGATGCGAATCGAAAGTTATCTGATATTCGTGTTTATCCGATGGTAAAATTGGGTTTTTTATACCGTTTCTAGGCGAATCGATATGCGTTTTTTGCGATTCGGTACCGTTTTCGAATCGTGAAAAGCCCTATAAACGAATCATAATTTGATATTATTAAAAAAAAGAAACAAAAAAATTAAAATAAAAAATGGCGGATTTCTGCGGTTTTCTGATTTTTTTGAAAAAAATGCAAATTATTTTTGAAAAAATTCTTGACTTTCTGAAAGTTTAAGCGCATACTAAGCGGGCTTTCAAGTTGAGACAACAAAACAAAAAGAAACTCAACCCCTGAAATTCTGCGGTTTACGGAACGAACGGTATGAAACAGGTTCTTGTAAAACACGCAAACATTGTGAATAAAAGCAGCTCATCAAAAATTCAAGAAGGGATGTGCAGACAGTTGAATTTGGAAATATCCAAACTTTGACTAAGTCAAAAGTGCATATCCTAGACAGGTAGTAGGTTTACATATTAAACCTCGTTAAAACTTGTCTTGCGAATAATATATATGTAAAGACGAACTGATTTTAATAGTCAGCTTTTGTTGTATATGCACAGGACTTAACTACAGGTTTTTTTAAAACATGAGAGTTTGATCCTGGCTCAGAACGAACGCTGGCGGCAGGTCTTAGGCATGCAA
>CALCEG010000112.1 GCA_937900435.1 uncultured Alphaproteobacteria bacterium | reverse complement strand
CAACAAAAAAACACAACAACCACATACCGCGCAGCTTCTACATTAACTACCCCTGCATCAAACACATTTAACACAGGATACGCCACCTGTCGCGAGGCTTATTTTACCTGTATGGATCAATTTTGTGGGGCGTTGGACGACACTTATCGCAGATGTATTTGCTCTTCAAAATTAACCGAGATTCAATCCAGGGAACGGGCATTAAAACAAACATCTGAACAAATCGAAGATTTTAAAACGTTTAATTTATACGCAATCGACAAAACCACAGCCGAAGTCAACGCAATGGTATCTGCATCTGCTGGTGAATCCGCCCAAGAAAACGCCACAGATAAATCCGACAGTGCAGCTGCCTTAAGCACAATTACCGACGTACTTTCAAAAACGACCAGCCAATCAAATCAAAACCAACCAGATTTTTCTGCTAACATAAACGTTTCTTGGGACACATCTGGTCTTATTGGCGGCACAAACATTGCTAATTTAACAGGAGACGCATTATATAACACAGTAAACGCACAATGCTTGCAGTTAATATCATCCAGTTGCCCAAACGAAACAACTGTACAGATGGTAACATCTGCATACGGTATGTACATTGAAAACGATTGTTCTTTGTTAATTAGTAATCTGGATTCTAAAAAGAAATCTACAAACTCAGAAATCAGAAAAACAGAAAACGATATGGGGTCGGCACGCCTTGATAATTACAACGCCCACAATTCGACTGGCATTAATGATTGTATTGCGAAAATACGACAAGATTTAACCACAAATATGGCCTGTGGCCCGAACTATATTCACTGTCTGGACATTACAGGTAAATACTTGAATTATCAAACTGGCGAACCTATTTACTCCCCTGATTTTTACGAATTAAACAACGCAACATCGCTAACTGGAGACATATTAAAAAACAACACAAACAATATGCTAATTGCAAACCTGAACGATAAAAAGATTTTTGCTGAACGCAGTCTTGATACTTGTCGTGATTTGTCTGACGAAATTTGGGATGACTTTTTACGCCAAGCAATAACAGAAATACACCAAGAACAGCAAAAACGCATCCGCGATGTAAAAAATGAATGTCTTAGCGTGGTTGTTTCGTGCTATAATACACAAAACGAACAACTTATTGACTTTTCAAATATAGACGCACAAAAACTACTTGGTGCACGACTAGAATTATCCGAAGAAATGTGCCAAGAAAAATTAACTGCATGCAGTAATCTATACGGCGGTGGCCCAAACGGAATGCAAGAACTAACAAACGCAATGTACAATATTGTAAGTGAACATATCGCAAACAACTGCTATGAAACACTGGAACAATTCGCATCAACCTTGTGCTCTCCATCCAAATACGAAGTTGAATATTCATTCCCATTTGATTGTCGCACATACGCCCCAGGCAATGAAATATGTGCAACAATGTCTGATTACAGCACAGATACCACAAATTGTTCTGACTATAATGGCAGTCTGTACCATAAATTTGCACAATACGCACTTGAAATGTGCATTCGCCCCAGCAAGGCAGAAAACGGTTTAACTGCATCAGTACTGCAAGACATAAACGCTGTAATGAACAACGTGCGCACACAAATGTACCAAGTTCTAACAACAGAATGTGAAAAACAAGATGGACAATGGTTGCAATATACCAACAACCCAATGAATACCAGAACAAAAAATATGAAATTTTATTCAAAAACACCTGCACACGACAAATGGGGAACTTGCGTTGAAAAATAACCATTCTTGCAACAGGTCTATTTTTGTGATAAAATGACACAGATAAAGAACAAGGACGGAAAAGAATTATGAAAAACTTATATTTTATGTTTCTATCAATCATAGCAATCGCGCCTGCAACTGCAGCAACTGTTCCATGGTGGATGCGCCCAACTGTATGCAAGATAAATCCCACCAACTGTTATTCCAATATGACAAATGGGTACTTCGTTGAAATCGGTAACAGCGAATCATGGGACGACACCAGTAATTGTTGGGGATTAAAGATAATATGCCCTGCTGCATTAACAACTGGTGGCAACAAACCGGTTGCATTAAAACGCGATGAGATTAAATCTGGCAAAATTATAAATCCGGATTTTGACACAAACGCATTATCAGCCAGTCGTGATTGTTTCGGCGTACGCAAGACAGCCGAAGGTGGCACAAAAGTATCTGTTGACGGGAAACTAGTAAACGTATGGTGTCCTGGAATACTTAGCAGACCCGATGAAATTCTTGAAAATGGCGAAATAAGTTATGAACAACAACCATCATGTAAAGAACTTGCAAAAAATAATTATGCGGCGGTTGAAAATGGAACTTGTTATGGCAAATACTATGAATCCAGCCAATATTACATCGAATGTGGCACTGGGGAACTGCCTAACAGATTAATCGTATTAAACGGTGCAGATTACAACACACCAATGAATGGTGCCCCAGAAACAAAAGAAGCCGCAAATAAAATATTTGACACAATGTACAGCGTATCTAAAGAAAACAAATTAAAGTATTTCGCAAAATAAATTGTCGCCAAATGGCGACAATTTATTTTATATTATTCATAAATTTATCTTCACGTTCTTTTTTTATTTTCATCAATGAATTCACAAACTTTTTTGCGGTCAAATTTTTTTCTAGCTTTGCTTTACGAATTCTTAACACAGGTACACCACCCATATAATATCTGCTATTATGAAACTTTACATTTACACCATTTTGACGAAGCAAAGCCTTCGCTTCGGATAAAAATAATTTATCGACAAAATAATACCAGTACGTTGCGCTATTTTTTATACTAACAAATTGCATATCCATTGCCATATCAAGCAGTTTATCTGCATCACCAGGTTTCGCTTCACCCCTTTGCACAGGAACAAAAACAGCGGTTAAATTTTTTACATATTCGATAACTATATTCATCATAAATCCTTATTTTGCCCAAACATAGTATAAATAAAAATAAAAAACACAATAAAAAAACCGCCAATGGCGGTTTTTTTCTATATTCCCAATCTGTGTGTCAACTTTAACATAAACACAGACTCATTTCCAAATTCATCTGTATGTTCTGGATTTACACGATACACAAAACCCAATGCCCCATCTGTAAATTCCCCAAACTTATGGCGATACAATCCTGTCAATCGCAATTCACGTTTTTCTGGTCGCAGACTCAAATCCTCAATATGCATATCATTGACATTTAATACATACTTACCGTCTTTTTCTTCGACAGAATAATCAGCATAAGCATATTTCATATTACCATCTGTAATCGCCAATGGTTGCGACAAACTAAACTCAAAGTTTCCAAAATTCAGCCCAACCGCAAACGAATTTGATTTAATATCTGTCAGCCCCATTATAAAACCGCCACTTACATCCGATACAGTATTTGCAAATGTTGCGCGCGCAGTTATATTAATTTTTTCATCGTATCCTGCGACAAAATCAACATAATTTGTTAAACCGTTACCCAAATTCAACAATCCATCAGTATACGCACCCAATAAAGTATTCGTTTCAGACATCACACCAAACGCCGCATTAAACTTTAACCCATATTTTTCCCAACAAACATCTGCTTGCCCACCCTGGGCCAACCCCAATTTAGCAGGCAAAAATTGTGCTGACACTGTTGGGTCATTTTCCAACAATCCGTCATCTGTAATTGCCCCAGAAAATAAACGTGTTCCAAATGAAAAATCACCAAATTTATATGCAACGTCTGCTGTAATTGCATTCGAAGTCAAACCCAATATCGGATTAACCATTGCATTAGTCTTTGACAATCCATCTGTCAAATCCTGCTGATAAGTCGCCCGGAACTTCCAATTGTTATGGTCATATCCTAATTTTAAATTATCCAAGCCATTCAAATAATCAAAATACGGACGTTCAGAAAAACTCATCGACAAACTAAAATCCCCAACAGAAACTGTTTCGTTTTGTTTTTCACGCGTATCTAAGTCAGCCAACAAATCCCCCATATACAAACCGCGCTTATCTGCACCACCCAGCGCAAACTCATTTTGCCAAACGCGTGGCATAGACACAGTTCCATCAACACTTTCAATAACATCATAAAACGGTGCACGAACAGATGCCCCACGCAAATTAAGTACTGTTGATGGTCTGAACATCGTATTTGATGCGCCACGCCAGTATGCATTTCCGCTGGCCGAAACAATTGAATTTCCATCATAATAATAAATCGTATGATTAGGCTTCATTGCCCTGTCTAAATTAATCAATCCATATCCATAGACCTGTGCAAACGCATTCAAATAATCAGCTGCACTTAACGTACTTTCATAATATTCCTGGGGCAAAGCGTACATGTTTTTCAAATAAGCTGCCAACGTTTCCTGGGTAAACGCAGTCCCGGTTGAATCAGTACCCAACAAATATCCATCTGCCGTTAGCGCCAGCAAATAAAAGATATCTTTATTAGTCATATAATCAAATGCGGCTTTAACCGACGCCACCGCGCCTGCTGCACTGGCGGTCGCCATTTCCGCTGTTGCGCCGGCCGATGAAAAGCACCATGGGTCAATACCATTCTGTCCCACGCCTGCGATACCACATTGACGCGACACAATGGTCAAATCATCACCGGTATCAACTGTACCACGATTATCGTTCCACATCGATAAATACAATTTCCCGTATGCATCCCCTGTACCATTACCATAATCTTCGATTGAATCTGCCGCCTTTGTACCTATGGTATGATTAACCGCAACAACGGTCATAAAATTATGTTCCAAATTAGCCCCATACAACAACGGCGCATAATTTTCAAATGTGGCGTCTTGCGCGCGCATACTTTGCCCTTGTCCTGTCCCAAACAGAACTTCGCCTGCTGGCATAACCAAGATTGGCGACCCCGAACCGTACGCGTTAAACATTTTATTTGCGTATGCACCCTGACTGGTTGAATCATCATCATTTCGGTCATACACCGCATCAATTTGCGCCATATAAACATCAGTTGCGTTTCCTGAACCCAATGCAATCAACGCCGGCATATCAGATAACGTTAAATAAGTTGCATTTCGTGCAGAATCCAACACAGACAAATTCGCCAGAACCGCTGCCCCCGAACTAGCGCGTGCTACAGATAACGCCTGAAAATTTTTATAATCTGAATCCTCTAGTATTTTCGACACATACAAATTACCATCATTGACGACATATACCGCATCAGCATTAACGCCGCCGGTTGTATTAACATAATAATTTCCATTATCATCGTAATAAATTGCGATATCAGACACATCTGCACAATCGGCATTTGCATCGCTATCACAAACACCTTTTAGCAAAGTCGAATTTTCTGCGACATTTAACACATTACCATTAATCGTAATTGTCGGACGTGTTACACCAGATTCAACCGCCAAGACCACATCATAAGTTATACCATCAACAACAATCTTATCGCCACCTTCTATAACGTTTTCTGTACCAGAATCAGAATCAATCAACGTACCTGCCACGACGCCATCTGTTGGTGTTTCGACTGTTTCCCAAGACAATCCACCGCCTGTTCTGTACACGCCCAAACGACCGTATGGAACGAACCCAAAGAAATCACCATAAGAACGCTCGCCTGCGGACCAACCTGCAATAATTTTTCCCAGCGCACTATCGTATGCAGACGCGTACGGATTCATTGCTGTACCTGACGCGGACAAGTCAAACCCATCTTGTTCTGCCCCCAGAACCCCATTTACAGGATTAGCATAATTTAAGTACTTATCAACAAACAAGACAGACGCATCCACCGCCGCACTTAACGCATACGAAATTCCATCTGCACGCGCACCCGACCCTGTTGGATTAATTCCATTATCAGTTATAACAGCCACCCCCACAGGCATCCCACCACTTGCATCATTTTGCATATCAACTGGAACATTTGTTGTACCTGTACGGAATATTTTTTGTCCCATATATTCATTAGCGAACGCAGAATACCCATGCATCATCAACAAGTAATTCTGCACAGGCACTGTAATCCCATCAACTGAATAATTATTTTCAATTTGTACAGTCGGGTTAAAGTAATTAAAATCCAGTTCCTTGATACCACCGATATCAGGATTCCATTCTGCTAAATTTTCCACATACACAGTACTGCTAGCATCTACTTTACCATCACACTCTTCCATAAGCTGACGCGCTTTGGCAAAATCACCATCAGTTCCTCGGCGTTCCACTAAAAGTTCCTGCTCGCCAAGCACAACAGTAGCTTTTGCATCACGCTCTGACGAGCCTAAGCTTATGCTAATTACGTGCTTCTTGTGCCTTTGGAAACTCATAGCTTTCTCCTACAATCAATTAGTTTACAAATGAATATTTTATCATACTAAGATTTCATTCTCAACTTTGCGCACCCAATTGTTTCGGGTAAGCTTCGTAGTAAGCATGAGCACAAGTACGATATTCATCAAGCAATTCCATAAATTGAACTTGAGTATCCATTTTATGGAAACGACTACGGAATTCCGCAGCGTGGGGCAAACCTTTCAGGTATGCAGAAATATGACGGCGCATTTCTTTAACAGAAATATATTCGCCTTTATAATCAATAAGCATTTGTAAATGCTCTGCTGCTAAATCAAGACGCTCATCAACACCGGGAGCAGCAGGAACTTCTTTTCCTTCCAGTACTGCTTTCAATTGAGTAAAGAGCCACGGATTGCCATCAGCACCACGGCCAACCATCAAACCGTCGCAACCGGTTTCTTCAAGCATACGCACACCGTCTGCCGCAGAGAAGATGTCGCCATTGCCAAACACCGGAATTTTTACAGCTTGCTTTACATCACGAATAATGTTCCAATCGGCCTTGCCTTCATAAAATTGCACACGAGTGCGTCCGTGGACAGCAACTGCGGCAACACCGGCACGCTCTGCTGCAAGAGCAATTTCTACAGCGTTACGATTGTCATCGTCCCAACCGGCACGGAATTTTACAGTTACAGGAATTTGCACTGCATCAACCATTGCTGCCAAAATTTCGTAGGCCAGCTCCGGCTTCTTCATTAAAGCAGAGCCTTCACCATTATTGACAATCTTCGGAACAGGACAACCCATATTCAAGTCAATCATATCTGCGCCACTTGCTTCTACAATTTTAGCAGCTCGCGCCAATTCCTCAGGCACACTACCAAAAAGTTGGATAGCAGTAGGGCGCTCGCCTTCATCAATGGCAAGCATCTCTTTAGTTTTTACATTATTATATAAAAGACCTTTAGCACTAATCATTTCAGAAACAGTCATACCACAACCCAAACGTCTGCAAATAAGACGGAAGGGCAAATCAGTAATGCCTGCCATAGGAGCCAGCGCTAAGGGTACGCTTAATTCGAGGTTACCTAACTTCATTATATTTTACCTTTACTTAAATGTTTAACAAATAAAGCCCGCCTAAGCGGGCCTTTATTATTTAGAGTTCTTTTCGTGAAGAATGCGTAAGCCGTCTAAAGTCAAGAAGGGTTCTACGATATCGATTTGGTCAGATTCGTTTTTCATCATATTTGCGAAACCTCCGGTAGCAATTACAATAGCTTCGCCACCAAGTTCACGTTTCATATGTTGAACAATGCCTTCCATTTGACCAACAGCACCATACATAATACC
>CALCEG010000111.1 GCA_937900435.1 uncultured Alphaproteobacteria bacterium | reverse complement strand
CGATTCCCGATTTTCTTTTATCTATATCATTCTATTTAATTTTAATTCCACTGCAAGGGGTTGGGTACTGGAATCTCATGTAGCGTTTGTACACTACGTTTTCGGCACTGCGCACATCTACATCATTCTATTTAATTTTCGCTATATTTATCTTGCAGAGCACTTGTCATACCCGCCTGCGCGGGTATGACAAGTGTGTGAACTAATTTATAGCATTACTTATGGGGCTGTTGTGATTGCAAAAGTTATGCAATAAAAAATCCCCGTTCGGGGATTTAGGAAAAATGAAAGTATTTGTTTTTTTAATTTTTACGATTTTCGTATTCTTCTTGTTCTTCAATCGTCATTGTCGCCAATGGGCGTGCAATCATTCGTTGCAGACCAATTTCATCGCCAGATACAACACTGTATCCAAATGTGCCGTTTTCGATTCTGTCCAATGCCGCGTTTATCTTTTGTAGTAATTTGTTATTACGTTCAGATATGCGTAAATCCATTGTGATGTCTTGATTATATGATGCGCTGTCGGATTCATCACCTGCACCAACTGTTGCCGTCTTTTCTGCTAAACGTACTGCGCTTAATACCGAATCGTGTTCGCTAAGTAATTCTTCTTTTTGTGCGTTTAGTATATTATGAAAATACGCCAGTTGTGTTGGACACATATATGGTTCTGATTTTTTTGGTTTGTAATTAGCTGGCAATTCAATGTTTTTATAATTTTCCGAGGACATCTTTTACCCCTTTAGTTCTTCAATCCATGCAAGTAATGTTTCTTGGTCCATTAAACCTGTGCGTGCTTCGACCAGTTCGCCGTCTTTGAATGCAAGTACAGATGGTATGCTGCGAATTCCGTATTTAGCAGGTGTTTGGCGATTCGATTCATCAATTTCAAATTTTACAAATTTTGCATCGCTGATTTCAGATGCTGCTTCAAAAATTGGGCCAAACATACGGCATGGCCCACACCAAGACGCCCAGAAATCAACCAGTGTAATACCGCTGCCAATCATTGTGCTGATGTTAGAATCATTCGCGTGTAATATAGCCATAATTTTCTCCTTTAGGTAATTGTTGATATTCGCAAAGAGTGTATTATAATCGTTTTAAAATGCAAGAGAAATCATAAATGAATAAAATCATATACTTAGATGCAGCAGCAACGTATCAAAAAAGCGAATCTGTAATTCGTGCGGAGACAGATTTTTTGACGCATAATTATGCAAATGCAGGACGCGGAATCTGCGCGCGCGCAGTTGCAGTTGATGATATGGTTGCCAGATGTCGGGCGCGTGTCGCAGGCTTTATGAATGCGCGAACAGACCAAATTGTTTTTACATCGGGTACAACCGATGGTATGAATTTGATTGCAAATATGGTGCAGGTGTCGGCCAGAACAAAATTATTGGTGTCTGATATCGATCATCACAGCGCAAGATTGCCTTTTCAGCAGCGTGTTTTGGCGCGCGCAGGGGTGGTAAGCGTTTGTCTGTTGGACGATAATTTGAATATAGATGTTCAAAATATTCCGTATGCAGATATTTTTGTTATAACCGCGATGTCTAATGTTATGGGAATGGCGCAAGATGTTGCACAAATTGTTAAGGCGGCCCGACAAAAAAATCCAAATGTTATTACGGTTGTTGATGTGGCGCAATATGTCGTACACGAAAAGATAGATGTGCGTGTGTGGGACTGTGATTTTGTGTGTTGGTCTGGGCATAAAATCGGGGCAGATACTGGTGTTGGTGTAATGTACATAAAAAATCCTGATATGTTTCAGCCTGTGAAGTTCGGTGGCGGAATGGTTAATAAAATCCAAGATGATAAAATAATATGGAATATGCCACCTGATGTTTTTGAAGCAGGGACTTTGCCGTTGACGCAAATTGCAGGATTGGCACAGGCGATAGATGAGTTAATGCAAAATCGACCAAATACAGATTTAGTAAAATACGCATATGACGAATTGATGAAAATAGAACAAATCAAGGTTTTGTCGCAACGTGATGCAGCAGTTTTGACCTTTGTTGTTAATGATATGCATGTGTTGGACTTTGGGGCAATGATGGGTGCGCGCGATGTTTGTGTGCGTGTGGGAAATATGTGTGCATCTTGGATTTTTAAACGTTTAAATTTAGATGGCGCAATAAGAATGTCTGTCGGGGCATATAATACGATTGATGATGTTAAGCAGTTCATAAAGTGTGTAAAAGAGATTGTAAAATGACAGTTGAAAAAAATGATATTATTGATGCCTTGAAAAAAATATATGACCCAGAAATTCCTGTAAATATATGGGATATGGGGTTGATTTATGATATTATTATTTCTGAAAGTGATGTCGTTATAAAAATGACTTTTACAAGCCCAACGTGCCCAATGATGGAAGAGTTATTGCAACAGGTTAAAGATGCGGCACAACAAGTCGCAGATAAACTGCCAGTGCGTGTGGATTTGGTTTGGGACCCACCATGGGATTTGTCGAAAATGTCGGACGCTGCACGCGTAGAGTTAGACTTAGTGAACCAAGGGTGGTAATTGTGATGTCTTATGAAAATATGAAAAATACGTTGGCGATGATAGAAAGTCCTGTTGAAAAATTGGATATGTTGATGGAATTTGGAAAAGGTTTGGAACCAATCCCAGAAAATTCCCAGTGTACAGAAATTTTTGGATGTACTTCGTTTGTGCAGATTTGTGAAAAAAATAATCGTTTTTATGCGTGTGCCGATTCGGCAATTGTGCGAGGAATTGTTGCGTTGCTGTTGGCGATGCTGGACGGAAAATCAAAACAAGAAATTAAAAATATAAATCTGGCAGAAGAGTTTAGTTCATTGAATTTAAATTTAGGCGCAGCACGTTTGAATGGTGTTAATTCTATGATTCGTTTTTTTAAAAATTTGTGATAAAATAATTCAAAAAGGTGGGGTATGAGAGACGATAAAAAAATGTTGCATATTGGTGCTTGGATTTTCGGAGCAGGTGTGTTGATAAGCATCGTTATTTTTCCTGTGGTGTTTCGTACACAGGCCAGACAATTAAATCTGGTGCAACGTGAAATTGTCGCCTTGCGACAACAAATCGCAATCAAAGAAGCAGAATTTGCATCAAGAATAACCCCAGAAATTTTAAGAAATTCTGTGGAAATGGTTTCGCCAAATGCAAAAACTGTTGCTTTCTCGAAAACAGTGTGGATAGGCGATTTAAAAAATAGAAAGGAACAGTAATGTTCGAAGTGGGAAAGGATATCTTTAAACATGGTTTTTATGGCGGACCAACAGACAGAACACCAATAAAAAGATTGCAGGTTGTTTTTTATGTCTTTCTGCTGGCTTTTATTTTGTTCGGTTCGCGTACCTTGCAATTAGGAATACAGGGAACGAATACGGTAAGACTTGGCGACAGGCGTGCCGAATGGGAAATTAATCGCGCGGATATAGTTGATAGAAATGGCGAAATATTAGCAAAAAATCTAGAATCTGGACATATTCAGTTTGTAAGAAAGTTTTTGGAAGATAAAGATAGAGAAGATGTTGCAAGGACTATACACGAAGCGTTGCCATACGAATATTCTTTGGCAGATGCAACAAAATTGGTTAATTCAAAGCGGGGATACAAGGAACTAAAAAAGTATGCCAGTGAAAAGCAGCGCGAAATTATAAAACGTGCAAAGTTACCAGGACTGGAAGTAAAAGTAGAGCAACTTAGAAAATACCCAAAACGTAGAATGTTTTCGCACTTGGTCGGATTCGTTAACGAAAAAAAACAAGGGGTGCAGGGTGCCGAGGCTGTATTCAATGATTATTTGATTGAAAATACAGACCCGTTGCGCTTGTCTGTCGATTCGCGTGTACAGGCTGCGTTTTATGAACAGTTATCTTTTGCGATGCATAAATATCAAACCAAGGCAGCAATGGGAATCTTGATGAATTCGCGTACAGGTGAAATTATTGCGCTGGTGTCGTTGCCTGATTTTGATCCAGAAAATATAGGATTGGATTCAGAAAAAAACCGTACAATGAAACCAATGCGTGATACATACGAATTAGGGTCGATATTTAAAATATTTAATACGGCGATGGCCTTTGAAAATGGAATTGATAAAGAATATTATATTAAAGAACCGTTCATAATTAATGATAAGTTTGGACGACCTGCGGCGAAAATATCGGATGTCAGAAGTTTTAGGGCCCCACGTCCTTATTTGGATGTCGAAGAAATTATGGCGCGTTCGTGTAATGTCGGCAGTGCGCAGATTGCGCTGGATTTACCAGATGGTGCACAAAAGGAATTTTTTGAAAGATTGCATTTTGATACCGCGCTGGATTTAGAGTTGGGACGTACAGAAAGAACAACTATGCCACAAAAGTGGGGACCTGTTGAAAGAGCGACTTTGTCATACGGACATGGAATTTCAATTACACCAATGCATTTGTTGTTGGCGGTAAATGCGGTAACAAATGGCGGTATTTATATTTATCCAACCTTGCAAAAACGTGGGGTGGGCGCAGTGTACGGAGAACGAATCTTGTCAGAAGAAATTTCTGCAAAATTACGCGCGATTATGTTCCGGGTCGTAGAAGAAACAAGTGGACAAAAAGTGCGTATCGCAGGAATTAATATCGGTGGAAAAACTGGAACAGCGCAAAAATATACAAATAAAAATAAAAATGTGACAGCGTTTGTTAGTATCTTTCCTGTCGAGGCACCGCAGTATACAATGTTGGTTGTGTTGGATGAACCGCATGGAACAAAAGAGTCGGGTGGTTGGCGTACAGCAGCGTGGAATGCGGTACCTGTTACAAGAAATATTCTTGATACTATACTGCCATTGCTATTTGAATAAATTTCGATTATAATGTCTTTGATAATAAAAAAAAGAGAAGACGTTGAGAAAGATAGTAGAAAAGTCCATGCTGGGAAAAGCGTGGGTGGTGGCAGACGATGATTTTGATGAAAATTTGGGCTTGGTGGAAAAGATATTGATGCATCGTGGATTTAAATCTGATGCAGATATAAAAAAATTCTTGAACCCAAGTATCAAAGATTATATGCCGGATCCTTTTGTCCTACAGGATATGGACAAGGCTGCAAAAATCATTGCAGATGTAATACAGGATAAACAGAAAATCGCGATTTATGGCGACTATGACGTTGATGGAATAACGTCTACGGCGATAATGGTCAAGTATATGCGATTGGTGGGGGCCAATGTTGTTTGGCATTTGCCAACGCGCGAAGGCGAAGGATATGGCCTGAATAATGACGCAATACAAGAAATCGCAGATGGTGGTGCAGATTTAATTATAACGGTTGATTGTGGAATTAGCGGTAATAAAGAAGTAGATTTTGCAAAGAGTTTAGGCTTGAAAGTTGTGGTTACAGACCATCATTCGCCAGATTCGGTGTTGCCAAATGCAGATGCGATTGTGAATCCAAAACGTACAGACGATTCGTCTGGGTTGACTTATTTGGCTGGGGTTGGGGTTGCGTTCTTGACCTTGGTCGCACTGAATCGTGAAATGAAATTGCGCGGATTTGGTGTTGAAAATTCTGTGTTGATGGGTTTTATGGATTTGGTCGCGTTGGGGACGATTTGCGATACAATGTCTTTGGTCGGTTTAAATCGCGCCTTTGTTACAACAGGGCTAAAGGTTTTAAATCTGCAACAAAATCTGGGGTTACGGGTGTTGATGGAAGTTGCAGGAATAAAAAAAGTTTCTGTGTATTCAGTTGGATTTGCGCTGGGGCCGCGCTTAAATGCCGCAGGAAGATTAGATTCTGCAGGACCTGCATTGGATTTGTTGCTGACAGATAATCCATTAATTGCGCGTGATTTGGCACAAAAATTACACGAAATGAACCAAGAACGAATCGATATTCAAAACGCAATTATGTTAAGCGCGATTGATTTGGCAGACAAATCTTGCGAATCGGGAAAGTGCAGTTTGTTTATTTGTGGCGATAATTGGCATGGTGGTGTTATGGGAATTATCGCAGGGCGTTTGAAAGATAAATATAATCTGCCATCGTGTGTTGCAACAAGGTCAGATGGTATGATTAATGGGTCTGGGCGTTCGATTGCAGGGGTGGATTTAGGAAAAATAATTCACGATGCACTGGCTGCTGGGGTTATTACCGAAGGTGGGGGACATGCCGCTGCGGCTGGGTTCTCGTTGTCGGCGAATTCAGAACAAGAGTTTTGCGAGTTCTTGGAAAAAGCAGTAAAAGAACAATTAAATGGCGAGAGGCCTGCCTTGGAAGTTTTAGTAGATGCGGAATTAGATGCCGGTGGTGCAACAATGCGTCTTGTAAAAAAAATGCAGGAAATGGAACCGTTTGGTCAGGGAAACCCAGAACCAATGTTGGTTTTGCGTGGGGCCGTTTTGCGTGGGGCAACTGTAATGGGAAATGGGGCGCATTTGCGCGGTACAGTCGATACCAGTGCAGGAACAAAACTGCAGTTTGTTGGGTTTAACTTGGTCGGAACACCAGTTGGTAATTTTTTACTAGACGATGAAAATACAAATACTAAAATAATGTTGTTGGGGCGTTTGAAAGAAAATGAATATAACGGACGGGTTAGTGCACAGTTCTTTGTAGAAGATGTCGCGGTCTAAAGTGAAAAAAGTGATTTTATATGGAACAAAAAATATACGATTTTCTTGAGAAAGTAAAAAATGCAAAATCAATAGTAATTGCAGGACATAAAAACCCTGATGGCGATTCGTTATGCAGTGTTTTGGCATTAGCGCACTTGATTGAACAGAACTTTGGTGTCAGTCCGGTATGTTTGTATGATGGAAATATTCCCGATTCGTTGGACTATGTTCCGTTGCGAAAACGTATAAAGTATTTTGAACGTGTCGATTTAACAGATGCGTTTGATTTGGCGATTGTTATGGATTATGGAAATCCGGCACATATTGGTGGTCCAATGACCGCAATAGAAAATGCTAAATACATTGTGGAAATAGACCATCATAAAAATGATAATCCGGTTGGTACCCTTTGTATAAATGATGATAGGGCCGCTGCAACAGCAATAATTGTGCATAAAATTATTCAACTTGGAAACTTAGAAATGGATTTGTATACGGCGAATTTATTGGCGTTGGCAATTTTGACAGATACAGGTGGGTTTAAGTTTGTGCGCGATGGTTTGGCGTTTCGGGTAATGGCTGATTTAGTGGATGCTGGTGTCAATGTGCGTAATTTAATAGAAATTATGAATAATAAACCGCGTAAAGCAATTCAACTAGAGGCAAGAACCGCAGCAGAGGCAGAATTTTTTTATCAGGGGCGTTTGGTTGTCGCAACGATTGCGAAAAAGGATTATAAGTATCTTGATGGGCGCGGTGAAATGGTGTTGAGTTTGCTGGGGCAAATCCAAGGGGTCGAATATATTGTTTTGTTCAAGGAACAAAAGCCAGAACAAATCGGCTTGTCTATTCGCAGCAGAAAAAAAACAATTAATCATATCGCGGTTGCACTGGGGGGCGGTGGACACGAAAGGGCCGCTGGGGCTGTGATACGCGATACACTGGAAAATGTGAAAAAACGTGTTTTAGAATTATTTAAAAAGGAATTGTTATGAAAAAGTTTTTGGTGTTTTTTGTATGCTTGTTCGCGTTGAATGTAAATGCGGCGGTGAATAAAGACTTGGTTGATAGTGCGGAAAAATATTTAAATTCGGTTACTGGTTTGACGGGGGATTTTCTGCAGACTGCAAATGGAAAACAGGAACAGGGCACTTTTTCAATGTTGCGGCCAGGACGCGTCAGATTGGATTATGATGATATGCCGATACAATTAATTGCAGATGGTAAAGATTTATATTTCTTTGATAAATCTTTGGACCAGATAACAACAGTACCTTTGACAAGTACGCCTGCAGGAATATTGGTTAGAAAAAATATCGATTTGAAAAATGCAGATATTAATATTGTCGAAACAAATGATTATAAAAATACATTTGCATTGAAAATGAATATCAAAGGACAAGAAGGACTGGGGTATATGAATGTGGTGTTTGATAAAAAACCAATGAAGTTAAATTCTTGGACGGTTGTAGACGCAACAGGGGCAATAACAGATGTAAAGTTCAATGGCTTAAAAGAAAAAACAAACTTTGATAAAAATTATTTCCAAATTCAAAGACACAAAACAATTAATACCAGTGGTGGTGATGATTATTACGATTAAAAGTTATGTTCGGAATAAGTTGGGCTGAATTTTTTGTGATTTTGGTGGTTGGCGTATTGGTTATCCCGACACGTTATTGGCCAGATGTGGCAAAAGCGTTGGCGCGCTTGGTTAAGTTTGTGCGTGAATTGGTGTGGAAAATTACAGATGCGTCCGAAAATATAAAAAATCAAATCGAATTGGAAAAACCAATAGATGAACTTATTAAAACAACAACAGATGAAATGTTGGATAGCTTTTCGGTTGTAAAAAAATCCAAGAAAAAAACAATTAAAAATAAGCCAAAGAGAAAAGAAAAATGAAAAAAATGACTTTGGCACAGCATTTTTCTGAATTGCGCAGACGGATTTTGTGGGTCGCGTTGTTGTTCTTGGGGGCGTTGGTTGCTGGTTGGTATGTTGCGCCATTGTTTCAAGAATTTTTAACGCAACCGCTGTTAAGTATATGGCCAGATGGAATGTTGTTGTATACGGGGCTGACTGATGGGTTGATGATTCGTTTTTCATTGGCTTCGCTGGTTGCGTTAATTGTTGTGTTGCCAGTTGCGTTGTGGCATGTGTGGGCTTTTGTAGAGCCTGCGTTAAAGAAAAATGAAAGACGTTTTATTTGGCCGATATTGTTTTTGTCGCCGATTTTATTTTTCTTGGGGGCTGCGTTTGCTTTTGTGTTCTTGTTTCCGATTGCGTTTAAATTCTTTGTGGATTTAAATCAGGAATCAACAGTGCCAAATATGATGTTGCCAGTTGCGCGTGATTATTTGCAATTTGCAATCGGTATGTTAAAGGTTTTTGGGGTTGCGTTTCAATTGCCTTTGGTGTTGGTTGTACTAAATAGAATCGGTTTGTTAAAACGCGAAAGTGTATTGAAAATGCGCCGGTATGCAATTGTTTTAATTGTCTTGGTGGCAGCAATTTTAACACCACCAGATGTGGTGTCGCAGATCTTGTTGGCGTTGCCAATGTGGTTGTTGTTTGAATTTAGTATTTTGTTTATGCGAAAAGACTAATTTTGTGATATAATAGTTATATTATGAAAAAAGTCTTATGTTTATTTGTTGCTGTGTTGTTTACGCAAACTGCGTGTGATTTGCAGCCGAAAATTGTTGCGTTGCCCGATTCGGTCGGTGAATTTATTTCTGCACGATATCCTGCATTGTTGGCAGACCCAGATAGCCAACCTGAAATCTATTATTCTGCAGCGACAGACTATGGGGTGTATGCCGCACCAGAATTATATGGAAACTATCAAGAACAAGATTATGTTACATACGCGTCTGTCGATGATTATATTTTGCCACCACAAGTGCAAGATAGTATAGAAAATGAAGAAAAAATTGTTGATAACAAAGATAAAAAAACAGATGCAGGCAGCACAGATTACTTGGTTGTGCCAATGTATGGTGGTTTTACAGACGAAAAAACAGATGAAGTTTTAACCGTAAAAAAACCAATCGTTGGGGAAAAGTCTTCTGTGCGTGTCGACTTGACCGAGGTTGTTGTTGTGTCTGGGGATACGCTGTATTCGTTGTCGCGTAAGTATTCGGTGCCGGTGAATGACTTGGCGGTTATGAACAAATTAACTGCGCCATTTGTGTTGACTGTGGGACAAAAAATACGCGTGCCAAATTTGGCAACAGCCCAGGTTGCAAAAGATGTGGTTACAGAAGATAAAACAGTAGCGGCTGCGCCAAAGGTTGAAAAAAAATTGACTGCCGATACAACCAAGGAAGAAAAGAAAGCACCACAAACTGAAAAAAAGATTTCTTCGGATCCATCAAAGAAATTACCAAAGATTAATGCGCGTTCTTCGTCAAAATTCTCGTGGCCAGTGCGTGGAAAAATTTTGTCTGCATATGGGGCAAAATCAAATGGCTTGTTTAATGACGGTATAAATATCGCTGCAACCAAGGGAACTGCGGTTGGGGCTGCAGAAAATGGTGTTGTTGCATACGCTGGGAACGAAATCAAGGGTATGGGTAATTTAATTATTGTGCAACATGATGCAGGGTGGATGACGGTATATGCTCATTTGGGAACAATGAATGTAAAGCGTGGGACCAAGGTTAGTGTTGGACAAACTATTGGTACAGTTGGTGATACGGGTAAGGTAGATAGCCCACAGTTGCACTTTGAAATACGCAAGGGAACGAAAGCGTATAATCCGTCTAGTTATATGAAATAATCATTTGAAAAAAATTATCTAAGGTGCCATTTATTTGGCACCTTTTTTATGAATATTGTCAAATAAGTTTTTTTATGTTGCTGTGATAAACTGATTGTGCAAAAGGAAGAAAATATGAAAAAAACAGTGTTTATATTGTGTATATGTCTGGTTGTATTGTTGGTTGTGTGGTTGGTGTTACACTTTAATAAAACTAATACAGACAAGCTGGTGTCTGATGGTGGCTATGTGGCATCATCGGCAGATAACAGTATCGTGATATATGATATGGACGATTTGGAAAAACAAGCCCAACAAATTATACCAACAGGGGGTGGTGATTATATTCGTGGGGGCGCGGAAACAGA
>CALCEG010000110.1 GCA_937900435.1 uncultured Alphaproteobacteria bacterium | reverse complement strand
GACCTGTCTTTTCAAAAATAGGGTTTTCCCATCCGTTGCCTTCATAAACCGGCAGATCCGGATTTGCTTCTACAAACTCTTTGATTTTATCGGGTTCAAGTTCAAAACCGTATTGGGAAGTGATTTCCTTGATTTTTTCGGGGATTTATGGTATTATGAACGTCAGTTGTTATACATATTAGATGAAATGGAGAATTAATATGAAATTTAAAAGTGAAAAAGGATTTGCAATGTTTTGGGTTATATTTATGTGTATGATTTTAAATGTAACTACTGGAATTAATATGGTAGGTGATACCTCTGATGATTTAGAAAATGGGACAAGTATTATAGATAGAGCAGAAATGGCTGAAAATGCAACTGAAGAGGCTAATAAATTAAATGCTATGTCATTATTAGAAAGTCAAATACAAACAACATATTGGACATATTTTGCTGAAGGAAATGAATTTAGCACAGAAGATATAGAAAGTGTGGCTGGGGTTGAAGTTGATAGATATGGCGCACCGATTGCATATTGGATTTCAAAGTTTAATCCAGAATCACACCCACGTTGGAATCAACACACAATGAATGAATGGAAACGCGTGCCGGCATTTGGTGCAAAAACAGGTCGCCGGAATGTTATGCAGGTTATGGCGGATGTGGAACGCCCCGCACAGCGGCGCGGTGTGCCAATGTTGGCACCAGTTGTTGAGGCGTTGCAACAATTGAAACGTTATTCCGAGGCCGAATTAATGGCGGCGGTTGTATCGGGTATGTTTACGGTGTTTATTAAATCAAACACGCCGAACAGTCCGTTGACATCAATGTTTGACCCAGCACAACAAATTGACCAAGACCCAAAATCATACGAATTGGGCAATGGTGCGATTGTCGCGTTGGATGAAAACGAAGAAGTTCAAACAGCAAACCCAGGTCGGCCGAACACCGCATTTGATGGATTTGTGATTGCAATATCCCGTCAGATTGGGGCAGCGTTGGAAATTCCATACGAATTATTAGTGAAGAATTTCACAGCGTCATATAGTGCCAGCCGTGCGGCGTTATTGGAGGCGTGGAAAATGTTCAGAATGCGCCGCGAATGGATTGTGGGGAATTTCTGTCAGCCGATTTATGAAGAATGGTTGGCCGAGGCCGTATTAAAAGGGCGCATCAAAGCACCAGGATTTTTTGACGATCCAGCAATCAAAGCCGCGTGGTGTGGTGCAGAATGGTATGGCGATTCACAGGGACAATTGGACCCATTGAAAGAGGCAAATGCGGCAAAAGTCCGTGTTGAAGAGGGATTCAGTACACGTGAGCGCGAGGCCGCCGAATTGACCGGTATGAAATATGAAACAATTCATGCGGTGCGTCGGCGCGAAGAGTCGATGCGACGTGCGGACGGATTGTCGGGCACAGCCCCCGCATCAGCAGTAAAACAGGGAGAAAAAGACGATGACGATTAAGAATAAGTTTTGGAATGTCAAAACAGACGGCAACAAAAGCCATATTGATTTATTCGGCTATGTTGGCGGTTCAAAAGACTGGAACGACGGATTTAATGAAGAAGATTTGTTGAAAGAATTGCGTGCGATTCCAAATGATAATGCGTTGGATATTTCAATCAATTCATTTGGTGGGTCGGTTTATACAGCGTTATCAATTTATACGCTGTTGAAAGCGCATAAGGGCGCGATTACATTCCGCGTTGATGGCGCAGCAATGAGCGCGGCGACAATTATCACAAGTGTGCCGAATGCAAAGGTCATTATGCCCAAAGGGTCAATGATGATGATACATAAAGTCAGT
>CALCEG010000109.1 GCA_937900435.1 uncultured Alphaproteobacteria bacterium | reverse complement strand
ATGCATTTGTTAATAAATTCTTATTCACCTAATTTAGCTTTTAATAAACTAGCTAATTCTTCATAACCTGGTTTAGAGTAATTAGTATGACATATTATTATATCTGGCAACTTCTCAAATTCTTCATAAACATATTTCGACAATGTTTCATACAAATAATCTGCGGTATCGGCCCATGCAGTAAATATCAGAACCTTTTTATTTCCATCATTCACAGGATTTTTGATTTTGTCCGCAATCAGGTCCTTTAATGTCTGCAGCTTATAATCTGTTTCCGGTGTTATTTGACTGATGGTCGATATCAATTTCTGTAATATTTCCTGGTCGGCTTTTAGTTCTGCTGACCATCTTTTCACATCAATATCACACAGGTCGATTGTATACTTGCCACCTGCGGATAACACTTCGGCAAATTCTGGGTCATCACCTAAATCAATATCACCAAACGTCAAATCTGTATTGCGTTGATGATTTTCAATATTCGCCAATGTTTTATCAATCTTGTTCAGTATCTTTTCAGCGGTCAGTTTGAATGAATACCACGAACTTTCCAAACGTTTCAACAGGTTTACCGCCATCAGCTTTTTCATACCATATTCACGACCCTGCAGCGTTATACCTTTGCCATTTGTCTTGCCGTATCTTTCTTCGTATTCCGGCAGCTTAGATGGGAATATAAAGTTTGATGGACTGTAAACAGACAGATTCAACATTTCAATATTCGCAAAGATGTCTGAATACTTTATTTCAAAATCTGTGTTATTGGTCAATGCCGGACTTTTGTTGATTGGTGGCAGACGGGTTGGAAAACGACCCAGTTCTTCCATATCATAATTCTTTTCAATATGCTTTCTGCTGCGTGCAATGGTGACAGAATCCAAAACCTCGTAAAAATCTGGTTCCAGCATTTCCAGCAACTTATCGGTTTTGCGTTCTTCCAGTGGCAACTTACTCCAGACATTAAAGGCACGCTGGGCATTATTGAATATCGTTGTCAGGCCTTTTTTGGTGTTTAGCTTTTCGTTTATTTCTTCTTCGCATCCCTCGTACGCCAATTGCAACTGATTCTTTAGGTCAACAAAACGATTATTTACAGGGGTTGCAGACAGCATCAGCACCTTGGTCTTTACACCGGCACGGATAACCTTTTCCATCAATTGGTGATAACGGTTGAAATGCTCTATGTCATCGTCATCAGTCGTTACCAAATCACCATTTCTGAAATTATGGCTTTCATCAATCACAACCAGGTCATAGTTTCCCCAATTGATTCTGGACAGGTCTATTTCACCACTGGTACCACTTTCACGTGACAGGTCGGTATGGAATAAAACATCATAATTCAAACGGTCCTTGGCGACAGGGTTATTGGCATAGTTGTGTTTGAACGTCTGCCAGTTGTCCTGCAACTTCTTAGGACATAGCACCAGAACGCTTTTGTTCCTGTTTTCATAGTATTTTATAACAGACAAAGCAGTGAATGTCTTCCCCAGTCCAACCGAGTCCGCCAAAATACAGCCGTTGAATTTCTCTAACTTATGGATAATTGCCAGTGCTGCATCCTTTTGAAACGAATACAGCTTGTTCCAAATTTGACTGTTTTTGAATCCTGTGGCGGTATTGGGCAAAACATCTTCGGATACATCGTTCAGGAATTCTTTGAAAATATTATACAGAATGACCATATACACAAATTCCGGTGCATTTTCCGCATAGACCGTTTCAATATGTTCCAAAACCTTATCTGTAACATCTGCTAATTGGTCCGCATCATTCCAAATGTTATCAAAAGCCTGCAAGTATTGTTCCGCAGCCGATGCATCAAGACGATTTACATAACTGAATAAAGCATTACCTTTTTCTGACCCCAAATCTGCCGTTGTAAAGCCGTTAATGGGCGTGTATGTATATTTCTGGTCTATATTGATAAATCCGTTCATTGGTCGATTGGTTGTATTGGTTTTGAACTTTACCTTTTTTCGTATCCAATCTGCACACTCTTTGGATATCGCCTTTTGATTCAATTTATTACGCAAACGCAGTTCAAATTCTGTGCCATACAAATTTTGTTCACGTTCCAATCTGGGGATATAAAATTCACGTTGTTCTTTCTTATCATTATCACCCATAAACGTTGGCGAAGTAAATATAAAACGCAGTTCATCAATAGAATCCAGCTGCTTTTTCAAATCTTGGTATGCAAACATGGAAAAGCACGATGCGGCAATTGCTAATTTGGACTTTTTCTGAATTTCTGCCTGCAAATCATCCTTCAAAATAAATGCAACATTATCAAAAGTTTTTATACCCATGGTCGGCCACCCTTATATTTCAGTAATAACAATACCAAAAATCATATAAAATACAAGGAACAAAATCATTTTTTACAGCATGACACGACCAAAAATGCCAAATTATACACCATCGCACCAAAACATTATTTTTTGCTATAGAAAATAACGGATAACACAATATTTGAATCCATCGTATCACAATGCCAAAAGGCATGCAAGCCAGGCATAATTAATCTACAAAAAATCTACATTAAACATTGCTTTAAGTATAAAATCAGTCATAATGCAAGCAACAAAATAGTTCTATAAAATATACACGAGTCGATACCTTAGAACCATGCCCCCGATGACTCGTGTGGGGGCTCTTTTTATAGGTAAAAAAGCATGAGAAAACCGAGATACACACAAGAGCAATGGAAAAGATTTGACGGAAGTATGTTATGGGCTGCCCATCTAGGGTTCAGAGTAGGAAGTAATGCGTTTTACGTGGGCCGTTGCTCTAAAAATGGAAAAAATATTTATAACAAACCACTATACAAGTTCAAATATACACACATTGATTTCAATGATGGGATAGGCATAACAAAAAGTGGCAAACAGTATTCAAAAGCGTTTACTCACAAATTGATGACATCTTATTTTGGCAGCGAACCTTTATTTGACACCCCCAGAACACCGATAAAGTACAATAACGTTAAGCACGGCAATGTAATTTCTTCTATTGGTCATCCGGATTTGCATGCCTTTGATTTTGATAATCACTTTAACGTTCCAGAACTGTCAGTATTGATGGAATCGTTCTACTATGAATTGAAAAAATATCCAGATTTGCTAATTGGCACCAAACCAGGATTTGCAGGCCTGCACATTTTCTGTCTAAGCAAGGACAAGCCCCTTGTTGAAAAATACAAAGCTATATTTGAAAAAATGGGCGGTCACGTCGATATATTTAATTCAAATCGTCACAACGCTATTGGAATACCAGGATTTGACCACTATCTATATCATAGAAAAGATGTCTGTCATTTTGCTATGTTATTGGGAGTTGAGGTGCATGTTGCTAAACGCATAGACCAATTTTTACCCAGTCATTTACAACCTATTGAATATCGTGGCTTTTCCAAACAAACAAAACAACTGCAAGAAACAATACAACAGCAAGAAGAACGTATAAAAAAAGAAACACTAAAATATCAGAAGGCAAAATTACGCACTAAAGCGTGGGAAACAGGTAGACATCAACCAGTTTGCACACCAAAAGAACAAAAGATTTCTGCAGACCAATATGTCAAAAACCTGTCAAAAAGCGACAAGCATGACCGGACAGAGATATTACTGAGAGATAAAGAAAAAATAACACATGCAATATCAACGTTAAAGATAACAGATATCGAAACGTTTATGCTAAAATATCCAGATTTTGAATCAAACCATTACAAAATCATTGAACAGATAATGGCCTATATCAAAGATAACAAAAAAACTGAACGCCACCATTTGAAAGACCGAAACGAATATACAGAATTAGTGGCAGAAGTTCAGAAGATGACTAACAGCATACCAGAAATAAAGAATAGCAAAAACTCATCTGGTTTATTATCTGTAGCTAGTTATTTGGTGTTCTGCATGAAACTAAATCTAGACCAACCAGGATATATACACTACTTGAACTTCTGTCGTTTCAATAATCTTCCTGAAGTAGCAGAAAAGACCTATTATCGTCATTACAACAAATGTATCGATATAAGATTGTTTGGTTTGAGAAGAGATTATTATAAAATCGGAAAGTATTGCAGAACAATTTTCAAAGGAACCCTGTATCTAATTGAAGAATTCAGACAAAAGGTAAAAGCTACATCGAGAGAGCTTGTAAATTTCAATCAAAAAGGGTCAGGTTGCTTGTCTTTCTTTCATATAATACTATGTACTGTCAAACAGGGATTGAAAGAAGGGATTGGAAGATACGAAAAGCTAGCCAATTTTGATTTACAATCGATGTTAATGCGAATATCCGTATAAAAAAATCGATACAAACACAAAATGAATGACAAAAAGCCCAAAAATAACAAATTGGGGTTGGGATGTTTGCACTAACTCGCCAGTGCAGTGAAATGCACCCCATAAAAAAAATAAAAAACACCCTAAAGGTCGACCATTAAGAAAATATGCTTAAATACGCAATTAAGCATAATTCTTAATATGAGAAAAAATCTCATACTTTGACATAGGCGGTATTATTCATTGATTTTATTCCCATAACACGATATTCTGGATAATATACAGAAAATGGATGGTGCTATGGCAAAGATTCTGGGACTGTTGGGGTTATTATTACTTGCTGGCTGTGCAACTAATGGCTTTTCAACATATTACAATGACGAAGGGTATGATATTACAGATTTTATCGCACTGAAACAGGGTGAAAAAGTCCAGCTAATTGACACTATGGAACCAGATAAAAAGGTAAAAGAATTTGAAAAGCAAGGATATATCGTTCTAGGCACATCCAGTTTTAGCAGTGAATATGAACCATTTTCAAAAGCGATACAGACCGCCAAAGAAAAAGGTGCAACGGTTGTTATTTTGAACTCTGATGTATCCGGCACACGAACAAAAACAAATACTGTCGCCATACCTCAAACAAATACAACGTACCATCATGGCTATGTAAACTCTTGGAATTCACCATATTCTGCATCTTATTCTGGCGTTTCTACTACACATTCCACACAGTATTATTCGTATAACTATAATGTAACCGTATTCAATCAGGTTGCGTACTTCTTAGCTAAAAAGATATAGTCAAAGGGATACACAATGAAAAAACTACTGACTGCCTTGATGATTTTTAGTTTATTTGGCTGTGCTACCATATCTTCTTCTGATATATCTGATGCAAGACCTGATTATAGTGCCATACAGATAAAAAAAGAAAAGCGTAAAGACATCACTTTTTCCGTGTCTGTACACCAACAAATGAGTAGTGATGCTTTCTTGGACACAGATGGAATGGCAGAAAAAATCAAAGATGTATTCAAAGAATCTAAGTTGTTTGGTAAAGTGCACTGGGTACCAAAAGACGAACCGAGCAACCTCCACTATCATTTTGACATCAAGGTAACTGGCACAGATGAAGGTAATCAGCTGTTAGCCGCTTACTTGTCCGGACTATCCCTTACCTTAATCCCCGTATTTATAAACTATGATATCGATATCACTATGTTTGTAACGAAGAAAGGTAAAGAAGTTTATTCGTCTGCAGTTCCTGTTTCTGCACACGATATTATTTGGGGGCCTTTGTTGGTGCTTAGCCCATTTTTGAACCATGGAACAATTGGAATGTCCATAAAATCCAGCGCAATGAACCATTTTATGACAGAGATTATCGATAATAAATTATACAAATAATCTATGATTCAACTGCCGTTCTGACCTGGTTGATTATTTCCATGGCACGATTTGGCTTTATTCCGACCCTTTCGCCAACAGTAATCATATCATCATCCGTTATATCACAACCACGATGATTGACCGATGTTGCATGTTCCCATATTCCAACGGTTTCAGTCAAATCAAATGCAGGTGCAACAGTCCATTCTTTACCATCAAACAAAAACGCAAAATTCTTGGCATGGTCATCAGTATTATTTATCAGAACATTAAATACCATCAGACGAAACATCTTTTCTACCTGACTCATATTGCGTGTTAGCTTTGCTGTTAGTCCCAACAAATCGGTATAATCCAGAACAGGTTGATTATGGTCTGCATTCAATAATCCAGATGCAGAAATCATAAACACCTTGCCACCATCAGATATACGGTCAAAACGTTGCACACCAAAGTAACGATTATTGAACAGATTATGTTGTGGCGTATCAAGTCCTGCTTTTGCTGCCTTTTCCATAATATCAAATTCACGTTTACCAATATCTACCGGGTCAACAGATGCACGAAACTTTATAATCCAATCATTGCCGTCAACCTTTCTAAAAATCTTGGGCCGAGTCCCCCCCGATGAACCACCAATACGAAACAACTCTTCTGTAATACCGTCATTATCAACAGGGGCGTTATTAGCCAGGATTTCATTTATCTTGTCTGCAATACTGTCCAGGTCTGATTCACCATATTCCGCCTCTAACTCTGCAGATGGTTCAAACTCAAGTGCACCAGGCCCGTTTTTGCCAACAATTGCCAGGCGGTCCAAATAACTTATACTGTTTGGTGCAATACCACGTCTTTGTAGTTCACGATTTACCAACAACTGGCCCCAATTATCCGGCAAAGAATCATTAAAGACCCCAAACACACCGTCAAATGGATTTCGGTCTGATATAAATACTTTCTTTTCCAGAGGTAATTTGAACGGAGATATACTAAAACCATTCTGCAACCAATCCGCATCATATTCAAAGGCCATCAAGTTATCAGGAGTCATCGCTAAACGCCCAACGATACGCCCCATATACTTTACAATTAGCAGTTTATTATTTAGCATTTTTACCCCCGTCATTTACAACATCATAGATAGATTGATAGTTCTTGCGAATAAACAGAGAGTCAAAATCGTTTTCATACCCCAATGCATAGGCCAACTTTATCAAGGATTCTAACGATATATTGCCCGTAT